>CAZFJT010000586.1:0-2866 GCA_964519135.1 uncultured Syntrophales bacterium
GATAAGGACCGTTGGCGAGATGGCTGTGGCCGCGGCGAGCCAGGATCCCAGATTCAGGCCCGTTCAGGCTGAGGAACTTCCTTACATTGACATAGAGATTTCCGCGCTCACACCATTCAAGGAAGTCCATGATCCAGAGGAGATCGTGGTGGGAACACATGGAATAATGATTGAAAAAGGCCCGAGCTCAGGCCTTTTGTTACCCCAGGTGGCTACTGGAAGGAACTGGGACAATATCACCTTTCTCAGGGAAACTTGCAGAAAAGCAGGATTAGCCCCTGACTCATGGAAAGATGAGGATGCCAGGATCTACATTTTCTCAGCAGAAGTCTTCTCTTGATGGGAGCGAACGCCGGACCCTCAACAAAAAGGCTTTGGCGCTCTTATCCGGAGGACTTGACTCAGCGCTGGCAATACATCTTGTCAAAAAACAAGGTATTGAGGTAATAGGCGTACATTTTTCATCTTTTTTCTCGCCGATCCAAGGAGAGGATGATGGTTCCCCTGTGCTGTTAACTGCACGCCAACTGGGAATCCCTGTAGAATTCGCAAGAAAAGGAGACGACTTCCTGGAGATAATTAAGAATCCCCAACATGGGCGCGGTAAAAATATTAACCCCTGTATAGATTGCAGAATATATACGCTTAAAAAGACAATGGAATTGATGGAGGAGCATGGCGCTTCATTTCTCGTGACAGGAGAAGTAGTGGGACAACGTCCAATGTCCCAACGAAAAGAAACCATGAGAATGATCGAAAAGCGGGCCAACGCTTCAGGGCTTATAGTTAGACCGCTTTCAGCAAAGATTCTGCCGCCCACATTGCCTGAGGAACATGGAATACTGGACAGAGAACAATTATTGGATATTGCCGGAAGAGGAAGGAAGAGGCAACTGGCCCTTGCCCATGAAATTGGTCTAACAGGATACTCAACTCCGGCCGGAGGTTGTCTGCTCACAGATCAAACATTTAGCAGGCGCCTTAAGGATCTCATAGATCATGGTTTGGATCTGAACCCTGGAACCCTGGCCCTACTAAAAACAGGCAGGCATATTAGGATTTCGGAGAAATTGAAAGTCATAGTATCCAGAAACGAGTCTGAGAACAACTTCATTTTGGATCAACTTACAGGAGGAGTTGTTTTCCAGCCCAAAGGGTTCCCTGGACCTGTGGCGCTTTGCCAAGGGACTCTTTTTCAAGGCTCTGAAATAATAATCTCGGCAATCATTCGAAGATATTCCAAAGAGGCGTCAAGGGGCGACAGTATAGACGTGTTTGGCCCTGATGAACGCCATTCTGTTGTGAAGACATATGATATTGCTGACGATGACTGGATTCAAAGTAAGATGATCTAAACCGTTTTTTAGGCCGGACATGGCAGCTTATCCATATAATATCAATCTATTAAGGAGATCATGTTGAACTGCCCCAATTGCGGAATGAACTTACCTGACGACGGCAGAGTGAAGGTTTGTTATTTTTGTGGTCACAATTTCTCAGAAGAGATCGGAAGCTCCAATGAGCGCAATTCTACAAAAGATCACGACACCATGAGCCGCGCATCGGAGCGTTTTTACTGCCCATGGGAAGACCAGGAAAATGTTGGTATGTTTTCAGGTCTTTACGCGACACTTAGGGCTTCGATGTTCTTGCCTGCCACATTTTTCTTAGCAATGCCGAGGAAGGGCGGCTACATATATCCTTTGCTGTACGCAATGATCGTGTCAACCCTAGGGGCCATGGGGAGCATGGTGTGGGGATTTATATTCAAGAGTCCGATATTTGCGGGCGACACAATCTCGCCTGAATCAGCAATAATTATTGGGGTATCTTTACCTCTAATGATACCAGTTGGGGTTTTAGTATCAAGCGCAGTCCTACACCTGTGCCTGAAAATCGTAAAAGCGTCAAAAACGGATTTTCAAACAACATTTAGAGTTGTCTGTTACAGCTCCGGACCAGACCTGATAAACGTTTTTGTTCCAGTGATCGGTTCGGCCATCGCGTTTGTCTGGCAATTGGTGATCTCTGTTATTGGCCTAAGCATTACCAACGGGACAAGTATTGGTAGAGTAATACTTGCTTACATAGCGCTCTTCTTCTTAGGTGTTTTGATTGGATTGGCTATTTTAGCCCTGGCAATCGGCGCAGCGGCCTTAATATAAAAAGCCGCGACTGTTGACTGTTGTTGTAGCCGCGGCCCTGAACATCATGGGAATGAACTTACCTTGAAACTCCGAGATAGATCCACGCCAATGGATGCGTGCACGGGATGATCACCAACAATCCCCATATCCAGTGCTTCCTTCTTGCCTTGGCCAAAGCAAATGACAGCAATATAAAGAAAATGATGTTCACAATGGGGACAAAGGCTATTATCAGTCCCCACCACCAAGGTTTATCACCGACTTTGGCCATCAGAATATTCTGGGCGATGGGCAGGAAGGCCATCCATCCCAGTTCAGTATTTGTCTTTTTAGCCATGAGAAAGAGCATAAGGCACCAGACTATATAAAACAGAAAAGAGACTCCAAGTGTCACAGCTGGCCCTGCTGTGCCCACGGCCACCATGACGCCGGCCAATTGCTTTGCCACATCCGGCGGCAAATGTTCCGAAAGAGCCATTTGCATTATGTCTTCAGGTGTCGCTGCTTTTCCAGGGAACGCGGGCTGTCCGCCGGGTCTCTGCCCAGGCCTTTGGCCGGGTCTTTGTCCAGGTCTTTGTCTTGTTCCTTCTCTTGAAACCTTCTTCTGACCGGGCTGGCCTCGTTTAACTTGTCTTTTCCCGGGTACGGGTTTTTGGCCAGGTTTGGGCTTTTTAGCCTCCCCTTTTTTTTCAGGTTCCGGTTTGCCCCCAGTACCCATG
>CAZFJT010000587.1:0-2851 GCA_964519135.1 uncultured Syntrophales bacterium
ATACCTGAGATGATTGAAAACGAAGATTCAGGAGTAAATATAAGGGTCGGTTGTCCTGAAGACAGAAAGGAAGCGGTCTTGAGGATCGGATTTGTCGACAACCTAAGAGATAGACTTATTCAACAGGGGCTGGAAACCTTTCACGCAAAGTTTGATCTCAAAAATGGCGCCCAGAAGGTGCGGATGATATACGAGGAACTTACCAATTGAGTTCAACCATAAACATTGTTGCTATTAATGACTCTGCAAAATTACGGCTATGGCGGGCGAGATGCCTGGATCTTCTAAAAGGTCTGGAGCAGTCGCCGATAGTGGAGTGCTATCATCAAGGGAATAAGTCCGGTTTAAAGTCCACTGCGAACCCTGGACTGAATCATGTAGAAGAGCGAGTACCGGAACCCGGGCTCAGTGGTGTGGAGCGACTGCTTGTAAATAGATCAGAAGCGATCAAGGTGGCTACTGAACACTGGTCATATACTCAAGGATCGAATAAGAGCCCAGATTCACGCCTTGCGCCTATGTCTCAGGAATCTACAAAAGACCGGCTTGAAAATGCCAACTTGATAATAGATTTCACCGGGTCATTACAGGAAGGAGATTTGAAGAAATGGCCCAGATTTGGTATTTGGCGCTTTCAACCAAATCTAGGAGAGGGTTCTGATTGGCGTCCATTTATGAGGGAATTTTTCTCAAAGAGTTCAGTCATCCAAATTAAGCTCTATGGCCGAATTTTTCCAAATGGTCCATATAAAATACTCAGGGAAGGTTTTTTCAGTCACAGGGAGAAATCCTTCCATCACCTGGTGGATGACATCCTGTTTCAAGCAGCCCAATGGCCCGCGTATGCCTTAAATTGTGAATTAAATTGTGAATTAAATTGTGAATTGGAAAATGGAAACAATTACTTGAAAAATTGTGAGGACTTTATTCCCAATATTGACACACAGCATTCAAAGTCGCCGAGAGTTGTGAACTTTGGCGTAAAGGTCCTTGTAAAAAGATCCGTTGAAAA
The DNA here is from genome assembly GCA_964519135.1 of uncultured Syntrophales bacterium. GTDB lineage: Bacteria > Desulfobacterota > Desulfomonilia > Desulfomonilales > Desulfomonilaceae > CAZFJT01. The sequence goes on from CAZFJT010000587.1 coordinate 1,013, forward strand.
GCTCCATTCACTTTTCCTTCACGATCAATGGGCAATAGGGGTCATCCATGGTTCCATACAAGAACTTACTGCAAACGGCCTGCGCGACTCCAAAGTAACCTGGTTGATTGAGCCTGCCTCAAGAAATGATTTTTTTGCCGATCCATTTGCTGTAACTGTAGGAGACTCGATCTATATTTTGTACGAGGACATGGACCATAGACGCCCTGTTGGAAGGATCTGCTATTCTAAATTTTCCAAAGAGCTGGGGTTATTGGATTCAGGGGTTGTATTTCAACTGAGATACCACATTTCGTACCCCTTTTTATTACAGGATGGCGATTCCATCTACTGTCTGCCTGAAACCGGCGCCGCGAACAAATTGAGCCTATTCAAGGCAACGGAATTTCCGACAAAATGGGAGGAAACCTCCAGGATCTCAGAGGATATCCGAGCGGTGGATCCCACAATATTCAAATACGGGGATCTATGGTGGATAGCTTATACTGATGCCTCGATAGATGAAAACAGCGCTCTTTGTTTGATGTACTCGGATAAATTAACAGGGCCATGGAATTTTCACGCCAAGAACCCTGTGAAAATGGATGTAAGATCCTCCAGGCCCGCTGGAGCGCTATTTTTCCATGGAGGAGATCTCTATAGACCGGGCCAGGACTGCTCACGAGCCTACGGGTACTCTGTGGCCCTAATTGTTATCACACACTTGACCCCCTTTGAATTCAAAGAAACAACCGTAGGAGCAATCAAACCTTTTAGCAACGGACCATACACTAAAGGCCTTCACACAGTTTGCCCTGTGGGAGACTATACAGTGGTGGACTCTCGCACGCGGCTGTTCGTTCCAACAGTATTCAGGAGGCGCCTTTTGGGTAAGATTCGCTCCCTTATTGGCCTGAATTTGGCATAATATCAGTTCGTTTTAGAAGATTGAATATATAAGGGGTGTAAGCCCTCAGTTGTTGGCGGCAGGGAGGAGAGAGGAGAGAATCTGGGGACGGAAGTAGCGTGAGCCTAACCGGGCGGCGGGAGTCCGATGAGCGAAGTTTGCTGAGCTTGCGAATTTAACACAGCTTATACCAACTCCCATCGCATAAAAGCGACAACGAAACATGAAAGTCATCGGCTGTTGTTAAATGATCCGGGACTTCGTCTCGGATATATCGTAAGAGCGCATAGTGCGCCTGGGGTCGAGGAGGGAGAAACATCTCCCTCCTCGAGCTCCTCCCATACGTACAACGAGATCTCCAGGTTCTCTTTCGGAGACTTTTATAGGAGTTCTCAAAATTAAACGCGAAATGGCTTATAAAAATATCCTTAAACAGTGAACTACACTCACATAGGCTACGCTTCCCGGTTTGGAGGACGTCGAGCCGGACCAGACATGTCATACATGTGACACTGAATTGAATTTCCGGAGGAATCACATGACCTTGGCCGCGCTATTCGGGGCTGCGGTTATTTTAGCGATCACACACACCTTTGGGCATTCCTGGACAATGTGACAACAATGCCGCTGCTCACACCGGTAACCATAGAGATAGCGCTAGTGCTGGGAATTTCATTCGTAGTGGCGGGCTTTGTTTTTGTGACTAACTCAGTCTTAACCGGTTTTCAAGAATTTGGAGCGTGGGTGGAAGACAAAAAATCGATTCACAGGATAGTTTCAGCGGCCAAAAACATGCCATCCAAAAGCCTTCATAGTCTTGCCACTGAGATAATGGTCTGGGATACTCTACACCGCCTGGAATGGTTTGAGAATAAGAGCATGCTGGAAAATCCAATCAGGCAACAAGAGATTGCTCGTTATCGGAAGATCTTATCTGAGGAACGGGTCTTGGC
>CAZFJT010000588.1:0-2850 GCA_964519135.1 uncultured Syntrophales bacterium
ATCATAGGGGATGGTTTCATAATTGATCAGGGGCGCCTCTTAAACCTATAAACTGCACTTGTAATCATAAGGGTTTGCTTGTTTTTGTGGGGAATTTTTTGTCCATTCTGGTGTGAAAAACCATACGGTTATTCAATGGTCGTTGATCAGGATCTTTTGAACGAATTCATTTCAGATCTACACTTTATAAGTTCAGCGGCTATGCCCACTGATATCTCCTCTGGGGTTTCATCTCCTATGGGAATTCCCACAGGGCAATGTACCCTGCATAGATCATTCTCACTAAATCCTTCTTCAATCAGCGCCTTATATATAGTTTGCCTTTTCCTAGTACTTCCGATCATTCCTATGAAACCCGCGCGTGTGCTCAGGGCTTGACTCAGGACCACCTGATCCGTTGAATGGCCCTTTGTGCAAATAACTATGAAAGTTGATTCATCTACCTTAAATCCCTTGAATACGTTCAGATAGGACTCATCAACTTCAACCAATCCATCGGCAAAAGGAAATCGATCCCAATTCAGTAGCGCGCTTCGATCATCTATAACATAAGTGGCAAAATCAACAGTGCTCGCTATTCTTTGCAGGGAAAAGGAAATATGCCCCCCGCCCACAATTATCAGCTCCCCCCTGGAAAGGAGGGGTTCTGAATAATATTGCATTGCCTGAACTTTAGAGAACTCCTGTTTTGTGGCAGCGGAACTGATCTTTACAGGCATGCCTTCCATTAAGTTGGAGAAAGCGCCGGTACAGAAAATAATTTCGTCCTTTTCATCCACCAAGCCCTTATGTACAGTTACAGAATCTCCCTGGTTTACTGTGATCAAAGAAATTAACGTGGCCCTCTTTTTTTCTTCCAGTAGTTCCTTGGCCTTGTTCAGTAGGTTGATCAAGTCTTGATCAGAAGCTTCCAGCCGCTCGATCAATATTGTCTCCGTACCTCCGCGCTCCATATCGGTTTCTTCAAGCGCCTTTCCTGTCAGATCGAAATGATTTATCTCAGAGCGCCCTGTATTTAAGATCTCCTTTGCCCGTTCGATGGTTCTCGCTTCAATCAACCCTCCTCCCACAGTTCCTTGGAACTCCCCATCAGGGAACATCAGCATCTTGGCCCCGGCCTTCCTGGCTGTTGAGCCTTTAGTATCCACGATTGTCGCCAATACCACAGACTCCCCTTCAGTTAGCTTTTTAATGGCCGCGCGAATGGTTTTTCTCATTGGAGATCCTAAAGGGAATCCGGCTCAACACCGAATGAGTCAAAACGACCGGCAAATACTTCTGATACCGGCTTTGTAAAATCAATGGCTTCCAATATGATCTTAATAACCGCTGTTATGGGAACAGCAAGCACCATTCCAAGGAATCCCCATATAATCCCCCAGAATATCAAGGCTATCAATATGGTTATTGGGTGCAGGTCCAATGATTTACCCATTATTTTGGGCTCCACCACATTTGCGACAGTCAATTGAACGATTGTGGGCAATATCAAGGCCAATGCAATTAGAGGTGGAGTGAAGCCCGGTGTCAGCATAACTATTGGCATTGGAAGAAGTGTCGCGATTATTGAGCCAATGTTGGGAATAAAGTTCAGCAAAAAGGCGAACGCCCCAAAAGTGGGAGCAAAAGGAACTCCAATTAAATGGAGTATCAAAAACACTAGAAAGCCTGTGATCGCGGATACGGCCACCTTTGCATTCACGTAATTTCTGACTCCAGCCTCTATTTGACCCATTGCCCCTGAATGGGTTTTTACCTTGGGGTCATGCCCAACCATTAGAAATACTGCGAACAGCATTACCAAAAAACTTTGGGAAATCACTGTGGTAACTGAAAAGGCAAGCCAAGTGAGTGTTCTCTTCAGGGCGCCCACAGGTATCAGGGACCTAAGATCAATCTTGGAGGTCACATCAATATCCAAAGACGCCAGCAGCCTTACGAACCTTTCATCATTGAATAGTCCGCTCAACTGAGCTTCAAACTCCCCTGACCTTGAAGCGAATTCACTGAGAGAAGCGGCTACTATAACCCCTAAAAAAGCGATTACAATGAACACTATCAACAGGGTTATTATGATTGCGCCCGCCCTGGGAATTTTCAATTTGAGTATTTGGAAATCGACAATAGGCGTCAGTATCATGGAAAGGAAAGCCGCTAGCACAAAAGGAACTATGACTGATTGCAACCAGAGTAGGGCCATGGCAATGGCGATGGTGGTCAATATAAGCAGGCATATTGTCTGAACGCGGTTTTCCGCTTTGTGAAGCCCTGCGGTACTTTCGGCCCCAGGATCTGTTTCGGCCATTTTGCGCCTCTTTATATTCTGAAAAACTTCCTTTGCCTTTTGCCCGCACAATGAACTGATAAGTGAATTCTAAGATACAGTTTAAAAGAACGCGATTGAAAGCCCAAATCACCTGGCTTTTCCTGAAAGATCAAATGTTTTACAGATGAATGCCCGGCCGCTAGGCATGAGGGCCGGACATTGTTCCGAAAATGCAAGTTTCAACAAAAGGGATTAGTCCTAATCATCTGGTTTCACTTTTTCAGCAAGTGTCTCCAAGGTCTTGGCCAACCATGATCGAGCGTCCTTGGAAGATTTTCCCACAACACCATCCAGGCTTGAAGCCATTTCCTTAATCTTGGTGGTGGCTTCCTCGCTATATGGCTCCAATTGTTTTTCCAAAGACTGGAGATTCTTTTGCACAGATTTAATCGCTTCCTTAATCGCGCCTTCCACTCCCGCTGATGATTGTTCAACCGGCTTCCAGTCAGAGACCGGCTCGAATTTTCTCTTTAGAAGTTCCGATTGTTTATCATTATCGCCCATTTGTTTAACCTCCTTGAATA
>CAZFJT010000589.1:0-2843 GCA_964519135.1 uncultured Syntrophales bacterium
TTTATAAGCTCCTGTGACGAGATCGCGACCTTTATATCTTGTCCATGTTTGGACTCTAATTTTGGCGTAAATTTGTCTTGTTTTGCCTTCATAATGGAAAAACACCCGTTCAGAACCGGAACAACAATCATGGCCAAAACCACAAGCGCATGTACTGAATTACGTCCGTTTATGTTACATTTCAATCCCTTAGTCATTAAGGCCTCCGATTTTATATACCTTATGCGGAGAAATCTTGTTATGGTCCTACGCGGACCGCTCCGTGGATGGCTTCCCCAAGTAACGCAACCCATTTTTCCTTGCCAAACTAATCATAATAGTGTTAAGATATCAACTGTTTTTATTAATTTGTTAAAGTGGAGCATATTATGAAGCTATATAGTATTGTTTTAATGATAGTTACAATTACCGTAAGCGCCACATCAGCGCTAGCGGCCCCGCCCTATTGTTCAACTCAACCGCCTGCTCTGGATCACACATTAATGGCCTTTAAAGGCCAGGGCGCTTGGTATTTTCTCTGCTCCGCGCCAGTGCAACCTTGCCGAATTCCGCCCCATCGATTGGAAATTGCGCCCCCTCCCCCGCCATGCCCGCCCGTTTGCGCTCCCGCCCCTGCCTGCGCCCCCAAGCCTATGTGCGTTCCAAGGATGGAGCTGACCATGAACCCTGTTGATTCATTTTGCGCGCCCGCGCCAAATACAACTCCATTTTATTGATATGCTGAATCGGCCATTATCATCCAGACTTTGGTGACCGAGGAAAAGGTATTTTAGAGGAACATTGTGGAATTAAAGGGGGCGGTGGTAAAGAGAGCTTCTTAGAAAAGCAAAAGCCTCGCGTCTTATTGGCGAGACTTTTGATTAAGGATAACATATTTATCCGATGCTCAAGAGCTTGCTAATCTGCGTTTATGTCAACCAGGGTCTCCACAAACGCGCCTACCTCTGTGACAGATCTGAAGTACTGTTCCATAAATAATCGCATATCCTGGACATATGTATTGGGAACAAAAATCACGTCGTACGGTTTTACTAATATGGAAGACGACATGTCTCCAACGTCGAGAATACGTTTTAAATCAAGCCTTCTACCAATGGGTTTGCCGTGAATATTCTTAGAAATCAGTATAACACTGGTCAGATCAGCAGTTTCAGTATCATGCCCCCCAGCCAAGGCCAACGCGTGTAGGGCTGTAATAGGTTGATCAATATCATACGCGCCTGGATTCTCAACAGAGCCCAACACATAAACCTTTCTGGACCTGGCCTCTGCAAGGGACAATGAAGCTATCACATGCTCCAATGGGCCATTCCTATACAGCCTGTTGATCGTTCTCTCCACTTCCTGGACAGTATGACCACCTGCAAGAACACGGTCTTTCAACAGGGGAAGATCAATTGTTCCGTCGGGATTCACCGAAATCCTAGACTGTTGACCAGAGGTCAATGTGGTCAATGACTCAACCAGTCTGCGTATTTTCTGGTAAAACTCCACCACTGAAACAGTTACCAACCTGTATTTTTTCAGCTTTGGATCAATGTCTCCACCCCTGAAGATATTCGCCTCTTTGAAACGCCGCTCTATTCTCCCGGCGAGTTGGTCCGGAGAAAGGCCCACCGCCTTTACCTCTCCAATGCCGGGCAATGTAATCATACCGTCTGGCCTTATGGTTACCTGGCGATTGAGTTCAGGATCAAGAATGAATTCAACGTTCAATGTGTCAAGGGTGTCGAGTTTGTACGATCCAGCCGGAATGGACCACTCTGTCTGGAAAATAACCTGTAGGATATCATCAGGGCCTAGTTTGTAGTTTCTGCAAACTATATCGAAAGCCTCAGCAAGGTCATGGATCTGGGGTCCTTTGGTGGGTCCTGGAGATGGCCTGAAGGGTGAGGGTGTCAAACCTATGCATCCCGCTAAAAAAATGGCCATCATGGCCGCTACGATGCACTTGCTCTTTGCTGAAACTTTCATGTGATTACTCGTGACTTATGTGGTAATAGTGATATGCTCGTTCAGCATTGGGATCTTGCATAGTATAATTATTCAGGAAATGCAACCAATTTCTTCGTTTGTTCACCAAGTTCTGACTGTATACAGCGGACGACAATCTCATTAACAAACAACACAACCGGCCGGTAAACGACTACACACCTGACATGATCTTCCGAGGAACTCTTCAAAATCACCTTTCCCCAGGATCAAGGGCGTGTGTTGCCCCAAGACGGTAAATTGAGCGCAGGGACTTGCCAAACAATGTTTGGTGACGCATACTGAACAATTGTAGAAAAACAGGGCCAAATATTGTGATATCAAGTGGCGACTCTAAATGAAATAGGGAGCGTCTGGAACTTATCTTTAATAAATTAGATCTAATGATCATAATGAGCTGTAAACATATGGCTCGCTCTTACATCATGGTGATTAAAATATTGCCCATGAAATGACAAGTTTATGCGAATAGATTCTAATCTAGATACAGAGGGAATTAAGAATCTTTGAACAACTTCTAATGTCAAAGCCTTAATTCAACATGAATCGGTATGGCATGACCTCATACAATCAATCTGTTGGAGTGGCTCTTATCCGGAGGGAACCATGGTACGTTTACATGAAGAATATCCTTTTAATTCAAGCCTTAGTTTCAAACCTCTGGTGAAGTTCTGTGAAAACGTCGCCAAATCAGGAAACGGGGATGGCCCATATTTGCCTGAAGGGTTAATGGATGACATATTTTCCTCTCCAGAGATTCTAACTCCCATGGATACACTCCGCCCTGCGGAAATGTACCCAAAACTGTTATCCAAGCTGCTTAGTGTGGTCTTCCCTGCTGTGTCATGGAA
>CAZFJT010000590.1:0-2828 GCA_964519135.1 uncultured Syntrophales bacterium
CTGCTGGGCTATATGCCGGAAGCCAACTATTACAATTCTAATCATTTTGCCACAAATTATTTGCTTGACATTATTTAACGACCCTTATAATTTGAGTACTAAATAATATATGAGGTTAAAAGACGTTTCCTTGTGAGTGGCATCCAATAAGTTCATAACTTTTAACCCACCATTTCTTGTTTATTTGGATTTTTACAGATTTTGGCTTCATCCAAGTGATCATAGGACACCACTAATACAACCTACTTATCAAAATGGGAGCTATTCGATTTTAGTCCTTAGATCGAATCCTGAGAAGATCTGATCTTTTTTGAAAAGTTCATCCAGAGTCGACTGAACCCAATGACAAAATCGATTCAGGCTCATTTTAGCCGGTCCTGTGCATTTGGAATGGAGAGACAAAATCTCAGAACAACAAAATAGAGCATTAATTAGGAGGCAACATGAGAAGCAATTCAGCCCAGTGTTTTGGAGAAAATCCCATTGAGGTCCGGGAGACGGATCATTACAAAGAAGAGTATGTGCATGGTTTTGTGGATAAATGGGATGAGTTGATAGATTGGGAAGGAAGAGCCAAGAGTGAAGGAAGTTTTTTTATCGATCTTCTTAAAGAGAGAAACGCTAAAAAGGTTCTGGATGTAGCCACAGGAACGGGTTTTCATTCTGTGCGGCTTTTAAAGGCAGGCTTTGATGTTGTCAGCGCGGACGGAAGCGCGGAGATGCTAACAAAGGCCTTTGAAAACGCGAGAAATCACGGCTTTTGTCTCAATACCGCTCATGCGGACTGGAGATGGCTCAACAGGGATGTGCATGGAGAATTTGACGCAATCATCTGTCTTGGCAATTCTTTTACTCACCTCTTTTCAGAAAGGGACAGGCGCAAAGCTTTAGCGGAATTTTACGCGATGTTGGCCCATGATGGGGTGCTGATACTTGATCAGCGTAATTATGATTCCATCTTGGACAATGGATTTTCAAGCAAGCACATCTATTATTATTGCGGAGATAAGGTCAGCGCTGAGCCTGAGCATATGGATGATGGTTTGGCGCGCTTCTGTTATAAGTTTCCGGACAAATCGGAATTCCATCTTAATATGTTTCCTTTGAGGAAAGACTACACCACCAGGTTGATGAAAGAAGTGGGATTTCAGACGGTGGAAACCTATGGTGATTTTAAGGAAACCTATCGTGAAGATGATCCGGATTTTTTCATCCATGTGGCTGAAAAGTATTACGATCTTGATATGTCATGTGAATAGAGTAACAATTTAAAGCGCGCTAAATGTCCTGACTGATTTACAGTTGGGACATTCGCGCGTATACAAAAAAAATGGTAAGCGGGCGCTGTGGTTGCAGTAAGCATCTGGAACCCCAATGGACAAGATAGTGGTTTTAAGGGGAGAAGGTTTCCCTCTATGTCCCAACTTGTCTTAGCGCCACATGGAGCCAAGGGAACCATTACCAAAAAACGATATACAGGAGTTAGATTGATGGACGGTGGATACTCCCAAGTAACTGAAACTGCAAGGGAATATTACAATAGTAGTGACGCTGATAATTTCTATTTTCGGATTTGGGGAGGAGAAGATATCCATATTGGACTTTATAAGAATGATAATGAGTCCATATTCGACGCAAGCAGGCGCACTGTTGAAAAGATGGCGTCCCTTGCGGGCCATATAGGCCCTGAAACCCGCATTCTGGATCTTGGCGCGGGCTATGGAGGCGCGGCCCGCTATTTGGCAAAGACCTATGGGTGTCATGTGACGGCCCTTAACCTCAGTGAGGTTGAAAACGAGCGAAACAGGCAATTGAACAAAGAAAGCGGCCTTGAAAACCTCATCGAGGTAGTGGACGCAAGCTTCGAAAATATTGAAAAGCCGGACGCGTCATACGATGTTATATGGTCACAGGACGCGATACTGCATAGTGAAAACAGAGAGAAGGTTTTAAAGGAAGTCCACAGGTTGCTGAAGCCTGGAGGTAGGTTTGTTTTCACTGATATCATGCAGGCGGACGACTGCCCTGAAGAGTCCATACAACCCATATTGGATAGGATTCATCTGGATTCGCTGGGTTCTTTGGCGTTTTACAGGAAAACCGCTTCAGGTTTGGGCCTAAAGGAACTCGGCTTCGAGGACAATACCGAACAGTTGGCAAGGCACTACTCCCGTGTTCTGACAGAGACCGAATCCAGACAAGACGACTTAAAGGGCTTTGTGAGTGACGAATACTTGGAGAGGATGAAGAAGGGCCTGAGACACTGGGTGCAAGGGGGCCAAAATGGATGGCTGAAATGGGGAATTCTCCAGTTTGAAAAATAGGCTCAATACCTAAGTAAAGGTTTGCTCTTAATATAAATTAATTTGTAAAGATATGCCGGGCGCTTAAGAAATTACGCGGCCGGTTACTTCTTTAATGGGGGCTTAGAGGTTTAAAAAATACAGGATTTGCTACGGCTGGGAAAATGCCTGACTGGGAAAGGGGCGCGAATATGAATCGGACCAACCGAGCCTTAAGCCCTGTTTCACAGACTGTCAGGAGGTTGGCGGGAAACTTACCCATACTTAGGGAGGAGTGGGCTATTTTACAGGCCGGTTCATATTTTGCCGTGGCGGAGACTTTTCAGTTAATGCGATCTTAATGGGTAAAAGCTACAGCGCCATAACCATCTGATCGTTTTGTGAAAAGTAGTGGGGCGGGGCGTCCGCCATGATCGGCAAAAGGGACTAGCCTTAGTCGCAATTAGCTTGTCCGGTCCGATTCAAGATTATTCACGAAATTTCCTCCTTTCCCGATGTCATTCAGGCTATGAGGGAGTACACAGC
>CAZFJT010000591.1:0-2823 GCA_964519135.1 uncultured Syntrophales bacterium
CCGCAGCCGTAATTCCGCGAATACCGCCGACGACGACCAGTACGGTCTTGTCTCCAGCCATGCTTCCTCCCTGAAAATGGCTTTGAGGGAATCAACTTCCCTCAAACTTCTTCGCGCTGAGGAGTAAATTTTACTCAGTGCGAACAAAGGCCGGGCGCCTGGGGCGCCCGGATTCGTCAAGGTCACTAGTGACGGTTAGTCAAGTATGGAAATAACAGGGACCTTCTTCATTTCCCAGTTACCGTCTTTGTATGTACAGTTAACAAAGACTTTCCAATTGTCCTCATCAAGAGTGGGGAAGTCATTGCGGAAATAGTATCCCGGCCAACGTGTCTCTTCGCGGAAGAGAATGGTCCTTACGTGGCACTCGGCCTGGTACATACGCTGAATGTTCTCATGGCATCTCATGAGTTCATGCAGGTCTTCCGCAGCCAACTTCTCGGAGTCTTCCTTGAGCCATCCCAACAGTTCCAGGGCTCTTTCCAATTTGGGCTTGTTGGTCTTGAAGCCCGCGGAAACGCCTGCCGCGTACTCGTCCATGATCTTCTGGAGTCTGAACATGAACATCTTGGGCTTGCAGAAGTCCGGGTTGATGTCAGGATCGCTTGAAGCCGCGGCGTATTGGGCGAAGATATCAAGGGGCATAAGGGTTTTCTCTTTGAGTTGCTCTACCTGGCCCATGTCAACATTGGGCTGGGTGTTGTTGTCCAGCACAAAACGCACCATGGACTTACCGGCCGCGCGACCCTCAGCGTGTGAACCTGAGGAGAACTTATGGCTTGAGGCGCCGGATGCGTCACCCGCGCAGAACAGGCCCTTAACTGTTGACATATACTCATAGCCCCAGAAGTACTCATCAGGAGCGAGGTCTTTTGGACCACTTACCCATGCGCCTGAAGCGCCTGAGTGGGAACCGATGAAGTAAGGCTCGGCAGCCGCGATCTCAGAGGATTTCTCTTCAGGCTGAACATCTGTTCCAGCCCAGAGAATCGCCTGGGAGATCGTCATGTCAAGGAAGTCTTCCCAAGCTTCGGCCTCGAGCTCTTTCATTTTCTTCTTGTAGGCTTTGGGATCGTCTTTATACTTGTCAGCCAACTTCTGGATGGCTTCTTCAGTTCTCATGAAGATCGGGCCTTTGCCCTCGAACTCATCCAGCATACCCAGCCAGTTACGCAGGTTTGCAGGAATGGGTTTTACCTTGCCGTATGATCCCCATTTTTGCAGTTCGTCTACACGCTCAACCATGTACTCGCCGCCGAACGCGTTGGTTGCCCTGGACTTGAAGAGAAGGAACCATGCGCCAACAGGACCATAAGCGTCTTTAAAACGAACAGGGATGAAGCGGACTTCCTGGCAGGTCTGCTCTGCGCCGGCCATCAGTGTGAAATAAGTGCTGGATCCGGAGTTCCATGGGGGATACCATGCGCGGCCAAGACCTTCACCTGAGCTTCTGGGTTTGAACACGTGAACTGCGCCGCCCATTGCCGCCAAAACCGCTTTGGCCTTGAACACGTAGAATTTTTCTTCACGTGTGCTGAAACCAACCGCGCCGGCTATTCTGTCGCCGTCCATGATGGGCTCTGTGATGAATACGCGCTCAAAGTACTCGCCGCCCTGCTGGGTAAGAGCGTTCTTCGCGGCCTCAGCCACGATAACCTTGTATGATTCGCCATTGATCATGAGCTGCCAGCGGCCCTCATGAACATACTTGCCTTCTTCGTCCAACCAGATGGGGAGTCCCCATTTTTCGAAAAGGTGAACTGATGAGTCAACGTGGCGGGCGATGTCATAAACCAGGTCTTCACGGGCAATGCCCATAAGGTCATTACGCACGTAGCGAACATAGTCTTCACATGTGTTGTTGCCGCTGTTGATGTCGACATACTGGTTAATAGCTGAAAGACCCATGGCCACGGCGCCTGAACGATCCATAGCGGCCTTGTCAACCAAGGTGACTTTCAGGCCGTTTTTGTTGGCCCAGTACGCGGCTTCAACAGCCGCGCCGCAACAAGCCATACCGCCGCCGGCTAATAGTATATCAGTGGTGACCTCGACAGTTTCGAAATTCGCCATATTTATTGCCTCCTATCCCTTTACTTCTTTACTGTGGGCAGTTCGTCCAGCTTAAGCGCGGCCGGCTCATTGTACAGACACTGGGAGGCCAGATCGGTGGTGACTTCACCATAACCACCATCAGGTACCGCTGACCCTTCAGGAGTCTTCCTAATGGGGAACTTAAAGCGTTTTACCTGACCGCTCCTGAACTTGACAGTCCACATAATGTCGTCCGATCCACGTAGGGGAACAACGGACGCGCCCATGGGAACAAAGTCCGCGTAACCGCGCACGTCAACCGCCTGCTGGGGACAAATCTTTACGCAGTTGTAGCATTCCCAGCACATTTCCGGGGCCCTGTTCCAGGCTTTCATCTTCTCTTTATCGAGAACCATTAGATCGTTAGGGCAGATGTACATGCAAGCGGTCTTATCTTGACCCTTGCATCCATCGCACTTTTCCAAGATGACATAACTTGGCATGAAGTAACCTCCTAGTTAGGTTGAGCTTAATCTAGAGTTGTCCAACTCCCGTTCGGTGCGGCTCATGGATGAGCCAGTGACTCGTCCTCCTTTCATCAATCGTAAAAATTGGCGCCTAGAGGCGAAAACGGCTCCCTCGAAAGGATAGTGATCTTCCGTAAGCATGGACTCCGCTCCACGCCTCAGTATTTCAAGGATTCCCCGGCGGGGCCTATGTTAAGGGGAAACCCAATAGGTCTCAAAATTCTAACCTTTCCAATACATGGAGAGGTCTTTATCCAGAATG
>CAZFJT010000592.1:0-2816 GCA_964519135.1 uncultured Syntrophales bacterium
ACCAAAGACAGGGTCTGGTTGTGGCCGGATAACCCACGTCCTAGTCTAATTCTAATAGAGCGCATTCCAACACGAGTTTGCTATCCGTGTTTGAGGAATACTCCACGATCCATAGAGATCCACTATGGGATGGCAATACCCTTGATTGCGAGGCGTCTTGGGAAAAGCCGCAAGAATAGATGGGAAAGCTTTTACCGACGAAGTTTCCGCGGGTGTTGACAGCCTGGATTTAATGGAAAAGTTCCGGTTGTCAGAGGAGCAATTCCAATCCTTGCTGGAATTGGTTTCTGAAAATGGATCGATTACCGACGAAGAGCTTGAACAAATCAGGGGCAGACCTGCGGAACTCGTCTGTAAGGTTTGCTCGAGCCCTAATTCCATTAGCGCGAATTTCTGTACAGAATGTGGGAGCATACTGGCTGAAGAGCCGGTAGACCATAAGTCCGGATTTGTTATATTCCTGGAAACCAACAGGGATTTCATAAGGGTAGGGATAGGTTTCCTGTTCCTACTGAGTATTCGTTACTCTGACCCATTGATGGCGTATTTTACTGAATCCCAATACTGGAGCTGTGGATTTGTGGCTGGTTACACCATTGCTTTGGTGACGATATTCATTTCCGAATTGCATGGTCTCAGGCGGGCAATCAGAAACCAGGTTTGCAGTTCCTTCTTCAGGGAGGGTTTCCTTTTCCACATAATATGCCAAAGGAAGGTATGGACCACTGCAGCAAGCGTGATATTCGCATTATTGCTCAGTTGTAGCCTGGCCATATTCATGTTTACCGCGCCTGTTTCCACTTTAGCTATTCTTTTTGTGGACGTGGTAATCTTTGTTTGGTTAAGTTCATATATTCCAGGCTATCTCGCGAAGCAGGTAGCCCAGAGCGCGCACGGCATATTGGCCCAGTTGTTCCTGATATTTACGAATGTGTTGACCATATTCCTTTTATTTGTGGTTTATTGGCTATTCGAGACCTACTGGCTGCAGCCCGGGGCAATAGAACCCTTTTCACATCCGGATGAAGTGGCTGCAATAGTTATTGATCAGGTGAAGCATTCATGCTGGACGTTCAGGACGGTGGCAAGGTTCGTTTACGCGGCCGGACTGTTCATAGAAGGACTCCAAACCGCGCCGGTATTTGGTAAGTGGCTTTATCCACTGTTTTATTTTACAAGTCTTTCTTTGCTTCCCTTTGTTGGCGTGACTGTAGTGTATAATTTCTTCAAACGCGGGAGGTGAGAACCATGAGATTGTACATATATATTACACTGATCCTGGCGATGATAGTGGCCGCGGTTGCGGCTTATAAGGCGATTGAGCTAAAGAAGAGTTATGATCGAATGGCCTCTACCTATTATACAATGGAGGCCCAGTACGTGGAGCTGAAGACAAGACTGGAGCAAGCCGAGCAAGATCTGAACAAGACCCTTGAAGAGCTTGAGCTTTCCAGGCAAGAATTGAGGGCCGCTAAAGAAGAGCTGCGCCAGGCAAATACTCAACTCCTAAGATACAAGCAGGCTGCAATAGATATTATCAATAAGGATTGATATTCCGGGCAATTCCATTTATCTATATTTTTGGAAGCGCCTTATCCAATGATGATCTACCTTCTGCTATGTAGAAGAGCCTATCCTTTTCATCAATGATCGTTGACCCTGAAGGGTTCAGCATACTCTTGCCGTCCCTCAACAGCCCCACTGGAATAACACCCAGTGAATCGTTCTTCTGAAAATACTCGCGTATGTCTTTGTAAGTCCTTCCTTTAAGCGCTGATATGGAGTCCACGAAATATTTAGGGCCTATCGCATCCGAGAGAAGTTCCGAAAATGCGCCGCAATATCCAGGGTCGATCAGTGATTGAACGAGTATGGGCGAAACAAAAGTCTCCAGGCACACCACATCCTCCACTCCGGCCCTTTTGAGAACATTTACCGAATCCTTGCTCACTGCTTCCACAACAGTATATATGTCCTTGTTTACCTGTTTGTGCATGCTCTCCAGAGTTAGGGCCACCTGGGTGGTAAGTCCGTCTGAATGGGGGTCTTTTGTGTCCTTGGCAAGAATAATGGCCCTAACGGCCCCGATTGCATTGGCGCGCTCAAGGGTTCTTGTAAGCAGGGGGTTGCCGCTCACAAAATAGAAATCATCCAAATCCAAGAGCTGCTCAGGTATTTCATCCAAAGTGTCTGAAATCAGCACAACCGGTCTTTGGCGGGTTTTTGTGTCGGCTCTAATAGTGTCGATTATGGTTCTCACCTTATCCACATTAGGGCAGTTTATTATCAGTATATGATCAACCACATTAACTTTTAGCTGACCTTTCAATCGTCTAGCCCCCTTTTCTATTATCGTGGCTGCAAACATTGACGCGAGGTAGGCCATTATCCCGATTCCGCAGGACATGGTGACAATAAGCGCGAAAATTCTTCCGCCTACGGAATTGGGAGATATGTCCCCGTATCCAACTGTGGTCATGGTCACCAGACTTAACCACAAGCTGTCCATAAGGGATAGTTCCTGTTCCTTCTCCAGATAGTAAAATCCCCAGGTGGAGGTGATTACTATTAAAATCAGCAGAACCAGAGCAACAGAGGCGTTTTTAGTGGCGACTCCTCTTACCGCGTGGCCTACGACGTTTTTCAATGCTAAGATATAGTGTATCAATCGCTGATATCCGGTTCAGATTTTTTTAAAGGTCAAGATCTGTTATTTTACGCGGCTAGTTCGCCCATTGAGTTGGAGCTTAGTTGTGGCCATTCTAGCCTAGTACGAGCCCATGGTCAACAACAGGGGACAATCCAGAGTATGGATT
>CAZFJT010000593.1:0-2813 GCA_964519135.1 uncultured Syntrophales bacterium
AAAGCAGATCCATCCGAATGGAAACGCGATCAAAACAGCGAGAAACCCGCCCAAGGCCAAGCCCCACCACGCAGACACGCCTAATTTTGTGTGCAATAACCCCGCGGCGTACGCGCCTGTTCCGAAAAACGCCGCGTCACCAAATGATACCTGGCCTGTATAACCGGCTATGATGTTCCACCCTGAACCTATGGTCACCCACATGAGCACCAGTATCATCAGGTGCATGAAATAATCGGTCCTGAACCATAGGATCGCTGATCTGAGAACAGGGATCGCGAGCCAGAAGTCAAGTTTTACTATCCACGGCAAAAGTATCAATAAGCCTAAAAAAAATAGAGGGGTAGCATGTTTCTTCATGTCTTGTCACACCTTTGTCAGGCGCTTAAAACCGCCGGGTAAAAATAGAAGCACAAGAATGAATATTATCAGACCTATCATGTCTTCATATTCCATTCCCATGTACGTGGCGCCAAAGGCTTCGGCCAGCCCAAGAGTAACGCCCCCGAATATAGCGCCCACTGTTGAGCCCAATCCGCCCAGGATCGTTATTACAAACGCCTTTCTGGTAAACGGGCCTCCAATGTCAGGGAACAGATAGTAGATGGGCATGAGCAGGGTTCCAGCCGCGGCCACAAGCGCAGATCCCAAGCCAAAGGTGATAACTCGAATCCTTTTTGAATTCACTCCCAGTAACTGCGCGGCTTCTCCATCCTGGGAAACGGCCCTTATTGATCTGCCTGTGTCTGTTTTAATAAGGAACAAAAAAAGGAAAATGGTAAGAAGGACAGAGACGCCAAACGCGACCGTCAACGCGACTGAAAAGGAAATATTGCCTATAAAGAAAGTTGAATCAGAGTAAGAAGTCTTTAGGGACTGATAATTTGAAGTAAATATGAATCTTGCTATTTCAGTGAGAACCATACCTATGCCCACAGTCATAAGAACTTGGTTTTCAGGGAGTATAGATTCAACTCTCATTAAAGGATTCAATAGCGCGGTTTGGATTACAACCCCTAACATAAACAGCGTGGGCATACTGATGAGCAGAGCCACATAAGGGTCTATACCAAGATATTGGAATAGCACCAAGGTGACGTACATGCTCACCATCATCAATTGGCCGTGGGCAAGGTTGATAATGCCCATCACGCCCATGATAAGGGTCATTCCTATACCTATCAGTGCGTACAGACCGCCCTTAAGGAATCCAGCCACTAAGGTCTGAAGGAACACTTCCATAATTAATTCCAGGTGATGGTCAATGTTATTGAGCCCGGCGGGAATCTGAACCTAGGTAGTTGACCAGCCGGGCAATACTAATTGATGATCAAATTGTCCGTAAATTTACAGCTTATTTTTTCCAAGCCGGTTTGGGGAATATATACGGCTTTGTGGCGTACTCCTTTGGCCACACTGTTTCCAGACCGCCGTCCTGCCATTGCACCAGGTATGTGTCTAAGGAATTTTGTTGTGTCTTTTTGCCATAAGAGACGAATTTCACCGGCCCAAAGGCTGTCATCATGTCTGTTTTTGTCAGCGCTTCTCTAATGGCTTCAGGTTTGATTTCCTTAGCCCTTTTTAGCGCGTCCGCTATTACATACATGGCCGAATAGGCCTCAGCGCCGTGATACTCTGTTTCTCCTTTGAACTTTTTCTTATAATTTTCGTAGTATTCCTTCGCGCCAGGGAAAGGCACATTCGGAGTCCACAGTGTTGCTGAAAATACTCCCTCTGCGGCCTCTCCAGCATTCTTTTGGAATTCGGGCAAGGTGAATCCAGCCCCGCCACCAACAAAACATTTAGGATTGATATCCAGCTCTTTAGATTGTCGCATTAGAAGCGCGGCGTCCATAACATAAGAAATCATGTAGATCATATCGGGATTGGCGGCCTTAACCTTGATAAGCAAAGGTTTAAAGTCTACCGCGCCGGCCTCATAACCCTCTTTCATTAAGACCTTTATTCCTAGGGATTCACACTGCTCTGCAAATTTTTTGGAGCCTGATTGGCCGAAAAGGCTGTTTTCATAAAGAATGGCTGTAGTTTTTAGCTTTGCCACTTCCTTTTGGAAAGAAGAAAATCCTTTAGGATACTCACTCACCGGCGGATTCAGCCTGAATACGTATTCCCAGCCCTGCTCTGTGATCTTGTCCGCGGACCCTGTATTTACTAAAAAAGGGACCTTCCTCTGCTGGGCCACTGCAACCATGGCATAGGTTACTGAAGAAGAGTAACCACCTCCAATTACAGGAACCTTGTCCTGGGAGATCAGCTTTTCAACCGCGGATCTACCAACATCGGGCTTGGATGTGTCGTCCTCTATAAGAAGCTTAATGGGACGGCCATTAACTCCCCCTGCGTTGTTGATCTCTTCCAGGGCCAACAGAAAAGAGTTCTTTTCGATTTCACCGAATTTCGCCTGTTTTCCGGTTAGGGGCAGGACCACACCAACCTTTATTGGGTCTCCTTTTGCCTCCTCGGCAAGTGTTACACCGGACGCCATAAGGCACATTGATAGTAGGACAACCAACCACAAGGTGATTTTCTTCATATTAGGCTCCTTGGTCATGGTTTTGTTTAGGATAAAAGGTTAGAAAGACACTCAAATTCGAAGTAAAACAAACCGAACAGGTCTTGTCAATCATAAACCTTTGTTCACCGTAATCATTCACTCTAGTGGGGAAAGCGAAGCTAGAATGGCCGCGTGGCGGGAGTCCGATGAGCGAAGTTTACTGAGCCTGCGAATAAAACACAGCGAATCGGATCTCACGCCAAAAGGGGCAATGCCGCACTTAAGTGAATACTTGCAG
>CAZFJT010000594.1:0-1453 GCA_964519135.1 uncultured Syntrophales bacterium
GGTCTTTAGTGTATTCATAGGCCGCGATTGCGTCCTTATAAAGACCGTCTTCGCTTATTTTGCCTTCACTTCGACCATAGCCTCGATAATCTACAATAAGGACACTCAGGCCTATTTGGACCAACCTGCCCACATTATCCAGCCTGTGGGAAATATTACCAGCATTGCCATGGAAAAATAGGACCATAGCCTTGGCGGGGCTCGCTTCTGTAAGCCATCCATGGATTTTCACATTGTCATCGGTCTCAATCCAAACATCCTTGTAATCAAGTCCCGCCTCATTGGGCGTCATCTCGATTAATTTGTCCGGAAAGAATATCTGGCTTTCAACAAGTCGATCAATCGCGTCTGAGCCTAATCCCATGATCCGTCCTTGATTCGATATTTCACTCTCTTGCTAATTAGCGGCGGAATAGGTCTTTTGGTGTCTGCTCCAGAATTTCTGATCATCCACAACATGACACTGTGTCCCCTGGCATTCCACTGAAAAGCTGGCAATAATAGCGCCCATTTCAGCGGCCTTGGCAATATCTTTCCCCTCAACCAGTCCCTTTATTAGACCGGCCCTAAACGAATCGCCCGCGCCGGTGGGGTCCAGTACCCTGTCGGCCTTTGCGCCCGGCACGTGTACAGAGCCTCCCTTCAGATGCACATCTGCGCCCTGTTCACCCAAAGTTGTAACGATCCCATCGCAATGCTCCAGTAGCTGATCCTTTGACTGGCCTGTTGATTTGATTATCATCTCCAGTTCGTAATCATTTGAAATTAAGATGTGTGCGCCTGTGATCATTTCCATGAGGTTTTCGCCGGTAAGGATGTTAAGCTGCTGACCTGGATCAAATATGTACTTGATATTGAGATCCTTGAATTTTTTGGATAACCCCAACATATCATCCAGGTTGCCGGGAGCTATAATTGCGATTGTGTTTGCAGGGTCAAATCCATCAACTTCAAAGAGGCAGGGATGTTTCATCGCGCCCGGATTAAAACCCGTAATCTGATTATCGGACTGATCAGTGGTTATGTATGCCCCTGCTGTGGCTTCATCGTCAACTGTCCGGATTCCCTTTACAGAGAGCCCATGTTTCAGGAGCCAGTCCTTATATGGGCCAAAATCCTTGCCTGCTGTGGCTGCTATCAAAGGCTTTTCCCCCAGTAAAACCAAATTGTAAGCAATATTGCCTGCAGTGCCTCCGAACCTTTCCTCAAGCCCATTGACCGTAAAACACACATTCAATATATGAAGCTTATCAGGAAGTATATGATCCTGGAATTTCCCGGGAAAAGTCATTATCCTATCAAACGCCAAAGAACCTGAAACAATTATGTCCATAAATTACTCCTAATTTAAAGTAATCAAATAATATAAATAACCGTACCGAGAGTGTCAAGTAAAAGCCTGCTAAACAAAGTCTGTTCAAGATGACCTTTATTTCTTTACATATCATATGCG
>CAZFJT010000594.1:1463-2804 GCA_964519135.1 uncultured Syntrophales bacterium
AGGCCGCACGTTACTGAAGATTCTAAAATTCGGACCATTAAATAAAGGCGCTCCAAATGAAAATCGGCCTCAGTTACTAAAGACATTTCATAAGACCCTGTAAAGATTGCTTGAGGCTATTTTTCCGTCTATCTTGCGCGAATAGATTCCCTTATCTAAACTAATTTCAAATACCAATTACCCCGGGAAATTTTGAATGTGTTCATCAGAGCTATGTATCCCGGAACCGGTCAACCATGCGAATATTAATAATAGGAAATCCCGTATCCGGTGTTGGAAAGTCACTCAAGGTGATTGAGAGTTTCTATGGAATACTAAAGAATAGAGGCCATATAGTTGACAAAATAATCACATCTAAGCCTGGTGACGCGAAGTTATTGGCCGGGGAAATTGGACCTGAAGTGGAAAGAATAGTAATAGCCGGAGGGGATGGCACCATTAATGAGGTTATTAACGGATTGAAGGATCCTTCCAAGGTACCGGCCGTTCATCTGGCGACAGGCACGGCCAACATGCTCACCCGGGATTTGCGTCTACCAAGGGACCACTCTGAGCTTGCAAAGCTCATAGAAAATGGAGAGACCATATACGCGGACCTGGGAAAAATTGGTAATAGGTTATTTTTACAAATTTTAAGCGTGGGCTTTGACGCTGCTGTGGCGGAACGTCTGGCTCTCAACAGGCCAAAGACCCTGGGCTATCTTGGGTACATAAGACCAATATTGGGGGCAATGCTCACTTACAGGCCTGTAAACATGAGGGTTATTATTGATGATGATCTTGAGCTGAACGGGGCAAGTGTTATGCTCCTAAAGGTCAGGCATTATGGGGGTTATTTCGTGTTTTCCCATGATGTGGCCATGGACTCCGGGCAGTTTGAAATAGTCGTTCTCCATAAAGGGACTATGCCCCAATTGATCAAGTACGCTTTTGCAGGCTTTTTTAGACAAACCCATAGATTGACCGGCGTAACAAGGGTTAAAGGTAGGAAGATGATTATAGAATCCCATAGACCTGTTTCGGTTCAGATTGACGGGGATTACTTGGGAAAAACTCCAATCCAAGCTGAGATGAGCGATAAAAAGATGGCGTTGATAAGGCCGGTATCAAAAAAGTAATCAAGAATTCATTGGAGCATATTCAAGGCGCCCAGCCTCAATACGGATCAGTAGAGCGGGGCGCCGTCCACTATCACTAGAGAGAAACCCGTTGAAAAAGGAACAAATCGAAAAAGCTTTATAAGGCGGCGCTCCGGACGAGACGAAATTGTCGTCCCGCCCGTGATTACTATACCAGTTCTCAAAATTAAACGCGAAATGGCTTATAAAAACCTTTCCACAA
>CAZFJT010000595.1:0-2802 GCA_964519135.1 uncultured Syntrophales bacterium
GCGCAGTAGCTCCCCATCCAATCGAACCGGGCGCAGAACCTATTGGCGCCCGGTGAACTATTACAATTTTAATTAATCCAAAACAATCATTCCATAAACCATCACGAATATCATGGGAAGCAAAGACGCAAAAGCTATTAAACCAAAACCATCCATAAGGGGATTCCTTTCCCTGATTGTTGAAGCCAGTCCAACTCCCAATGCCGTTACCAAAGGCACTGTGACCGTTGATGTGGTCACTCCACCCGAGTCATAGGCAATACCGATTATTTGATCGGGCGCTATTGTCGTAACCAGCATCACCGCGACATAACCACCGATTATCAAGTAATGGACAGGCCAGCCTTTGAGTATTCGAAATATTCCAATGACCACGGCCGCGCCCACTGACATGGCCACTGTTAGTCTTAATCCCATGGAATAGGATCTCATTGATCCAGGATCAGGGTCGATCTGTTCGGCTGCTGCGGCAACTTTGGCAGCCTCGTTCGTTACCGCGATCAAGGCCGGCTCAGCAATTGTGGTGGAAAAGCCTAAACCAAAAGCGAATAATAACAACCAGAACAAACTTCCCTTTTGAGCAAACGCCTCAGCCATTGCTTCACCTATGGGGAATAAACCCATTTCCAAGCCTAGTACGAATAAGGATAGACCCAGTATTACAAGGACAATACCGGATAATACTTCCAATAGATTAGGGAAGGGCTTTTGCAAAACAGCCAACTGGAAAAAGGATATAACCAGGATTATTGGCAGCAGATCCCTGACTGCGGAAACAAGGTTACCTGCAAATCTTTTTAATACTATTCGAAGATGTTCCCAGAATTTTTTAAAATATTCAATAAACTTGGATTCGTTTGGTTTTTGTTGTTCTATGTCACTTTTAAAGGAACTCAAAAACAATCTCCCACCATTATTACCGGACTAAATGATATATACCGAATGAGAATTTTAGTAACACATTGATCTAAGTCTCTGCGCAGCTCTGTACATCTTTGCAAAAGAAGCAGCGTCAACCCGCACTGCGCCCTTGGCCAAGACAGCCAATGCGTTTATCCTGTGTTGAATAGTATTCTCAGTTTCCATGCAAAGCACATACTCTGCAAGCGTAAGATCCATATCATTGTATGCCTTATCTATATGGGCGGTCCTTAAAGGACCAACCAGAATTTCCTCTGCCGCGTTTTGTACTCTGTTAACGTATTTCTGAATTGCATTGCATAATTTTGCGTTCGGTTTGTTTTCACAGTCAAAGGCCCAGGCGCCTGTTGAGCTGAAAGTTATTATCATCAAAAACAGGCTTAAATAAATTATTTTTTTCATGTCTGCGCCTCCGGTAGGTTTTTAATTTTTTTTAGATTGGAAATTTAAACCAAGATAATTATTTATTAAGTTTAGTAAAAACAGTTTTTCCCGAATTTTAATGATTTTCCTTTTTTAACACCTTTAATAAAAATATTGCCCTAGGCAGAGTTGGTCAACATGAAAACCATCATTTTAAATAAATTACTTAAATGAATTAGTTTATCAACTGCTTGGAAAGAATGGCGATATGATTACTCGCAAACTGATCTTTTAATCCTAAAAAATTATCAAAAGCCTTGGCCAAGAACAGCCAAAATCTCGTGTTGATTTTCAATGTGCTTCTCTGGTTCAACTTATATAGTAAAATTGATGAAATCATTGACGGGATATTTAAAACAAGGTGAAAAAGCCCTCCATTGGTAGTAATGGATTCAACTCTAAGACCTCCTTGGCGGGTCATATGCTCGACACCATATCTCGTGAATCTGTAGTAATCGTGTGGAGCGTCATGCACTGGATAGAGAAAAGGAAGATTCAGTATTATTTTTCCATCATCCTTGAGAATCCTGGCTATCTCTTTAAAAGATCCCCAGGGGTTTGGCTCATGTTCCAAAGTTGAGCAGAAGAAGATCGTATCAAATGTTTTGTCCTTGAATGGAAGGTTTTTGGCCGCGTCCAGCACAAGATCCTGTTCAGGGTCCCAGATCATGATATCTCCGCTTATATAGGGTCCGGCATTCTCCTGTAGCATGTCCTTCCAGGCAAGCCTTCCAGAGCCCAGATCCAAAGTGACTCCTTTGCAATTATCCTGGATCAAAGGCAGCATATCCTCATATATGGCAGAGTGCAGCACACTCAGGCGCCAATACATGTCCGAGCGCATGGTTTCAGTTACCAGATTTCTCCACTCTTTTATAAGCCGGGAATCAGCATTCATTCAATACCAGGGACCTATCTTACGTCAATTTGATGAAGGCTTTTTTACTTTCTATATTTCGCCAAGTTTATGTGATTCAAGAAATTAAGCAAGGAATGTTTGGAGATACAAAACTTAATATAATTATGGTCATATTGAGGCTAGATACCTCTAAAACCGAGTACCGCCTTTAAACCCAAGAAATATCCGTCCAAGCCGATATCGGATTGATCATTTGCTCCTAGCTGACTATCCACATCATCATAAAATTCATACTGACTGATTGCATTGAAGTAATTGGCCACTTCGTAACCGCCATAAATACCCACATAGCCCCAGTTGTCCGTGTAGTTGTAACCGAGGCCTAAACGCATATTTGCAACGGGTACAACCCTGGCGCCATAGGGCATGTCCACATTAACGCGCTCTATTCCATTGACTGCGCCTACCCGCCAATCCTGTTGGTGAACCGAGGCCCCTATACTGCTCATCAACATCGCCACGCCTAACTGACCATAAATGGATGCGCCACCCATGTTCCATTCCGCTCCCAAGGCAATCCTGGGACCGAATCCTCTACA
>CAZFJT010000596.1:0-2799 GCA_964519135.1 uncultured Syntrophales bacterium
AGTCAGCCAGAAACTCAATCCCCTTAAAGCTTCCAAAAGAGCCGCAGGTAAGAAAAAGTGAATTGTCTGTTGTCCGGAAGGGGCCATTATTCGTTAAAACCCTTCCGGTCATAATCCCTTCCTTACCAACTTCAAAGTCCCAGTATAATCCCGACCCTCCTGTGATAGCCCACACGAACAGGATAAGCGAGTTTAGTCTACAAAATATATCTACTAAGGTCTTCGCTTTGGGAGATATCCTGTAGTTTTTCCCTTACCATGGATGCAGTGACGTTCACAGTAACCCCGGCCATATCAGGGGCCTCAAAGGAGACTTCTTCCAGCAGTTTTTCCATTACAGTGTGCAGCCTTCTCGCGCCTATGTTCTCGGCCTTTTCATTAACATCTTCCGCAATCCTGGCAAGTTCCTCTATGGATTCTGTCTGGAAATCCAGTGTGACCTCTTCTGTTCGCAGGAGCTCCTGGTATTGTTTTACCAATGCGTTTTGGGGCTCTGTGAGGATCTTTATGAAGTCCTCCCTTGTGAGCGCGGAAAGCTCGGCGCGCAGGGGAAACCTGCCCTGGAGTTCAGGTATGAGATCCGACGGCTTGGCCACATGGAAGGCGCCCGCAGCAATGAACAGGATATGATCAGTCTTTATTACCCCGTGTTTGGTGTTCACTGTGCTCCCCTCTATTATTGGGAGCATGTCCCTTTGCACCCCTTCTCTGGAGACATCAGGGCCAAATCTCTGGCCTGATCCGCCGCCCGCGACTTTATCCAGCTCGTCTATGAATACTATGCCGGTCTGTTCAACCCTGTCCTTGGAGATCTTCACCACCCTATCGGTGTCTATGAGCTTCTCAAGCTCTTCCTGGGTCAGTATCTCAAGGGCCTCAGGTGTGAGGACTTTCCGCCTTTTTGTTTTACCTGGGAGAATATTGGAGAACATATCCTTAAGGTTGATATCCATCTCTTCCATGCCCTGGGGAGAAAAGATCTCCACAACCGGGGAAGCGCTCACCGAACTCTCTATCTCCACTTCACGGTCATCGAGCCTGCCGGTTTTGAGCATCCTGCGGAACTTTTCCCTTGTGCGGTTAGTTATTTCTATCTGTTCGTCCAGATCGGCCTGGGCCTGTTGATCTTGGGGTCTTGGGGACTTGCGTCTCTGGCTGGGCTTTGGCAGCATTATGTCCAGGAGTCTTTCTTCAGCCATCTCCTGGGCCATGGGCCTGAGTTTGGCGTACTCCTCCTCTTTCACCATATTGATGCCGATCTCCATCAGGTCGCGGATCATGGACTCAACATCCCTGCCAACGTAACCCACTTCAGTGAACTTCGAGGCTTCAACTTTGAGAAAGGGCGCCTGCGCGAGCCTTGCCAGTCTCCTGGCTATCTCTGTCTTCCCCACCCCTGTTGGGCCGATCATTATTATGTTCTTTGGGGCTATCTCATCCCTGAGTTCCTCTGGGACCTGGCGCCTCCTCCACCTATTGCGAAGGGCAATCGCGACCATCTTCTTTGCCCTTGGTTGTCCAATGATGTACTTGTCCAGTTCAGCTACAATTTCTCTTGGTGTAAGGGTTTTCATAATTCCATTCTTGCTGTTGATTGATTATGGGCTATTGGCCGGCTCTATTCAGACTGTTCCGGTATGGATTCAATTACCAGGTTATCATTGGTGTACACACAAACCCCGGCAGCGATCCCCATGGCCTTTTCAGTTATTTCAAGGGCCGAAAGGTCGGTATTCTCCAAAAGGGCTTTTGCTGCTGAAAGCGCGTAATTGCCGCCCGAGCCTATTGCTATTATCCCTTCGTCAGGTTCCACAACATCCCCAGAGCCGGACAAGAGGAGTATTTTCTCTTCATTGGCCACAAGCAGCAGGGCCTCCAATCTTCTTAACATCTTGTCTGTGCGCCATTCCTTGGCAAGTTCAACAGCAGCCCTTGTGAGATTGTTGGAGTACTTTTCCAGCATTTGCTCGAACTTCTCGAACAATGTGAATGCGTCCGCTGTGGATCCTGCAAACCCCGCGACAACCGCGCCCCCTTTGCCGAGCCTTCGTACTTTCTGGGCCTTGTGCTTTACAATGGTTTCCCCAAGGGAGACCTGTCCATCACCGGCCATTACCACTGAGCCGTTTCTCTTTACGCACAAAATGGTTGTTGATCTTATCTGTCTTTTCATATTAGGGAATATTCAACCAATTGGATCATGTTGTCCATAATTTTTTAATTATTATTGCTAAACATTCAATCTTGCAGGGGAAGCAGTCTGAACAGCGGCTGATCGGCGGGAATCCGATGAGCCAAGTTTACTGAGCCTGCGAATAAAACGCAGCGAATAGGATCTCCCGCCAACATGCGCGAGGCGGCGCCTAAGTGAATACATACTATTATTGTGGCAATTACTATAGATCATCCTTATTATCCCTGGTGAAACCGCTCCTTGGATGGGCCCTATCGTAAACCTCCATTAATTTGCCAAGATCAACGCTGGTGTACATCTGGGTGGTGGAAAGGGCGGCATGTCCCAATAGCTCCTGGATTGAGCGCAAGTCAGCGCCGCTCCTCAGCAGATGGGTGGCGAACGAGTGCCTGAACGTGTGGGGTGAGGCGTCCCTGGCAAGCCCCGCTGTGTCGAGCATTGCCTTGAGGATTCTTCTCACACTGCGGTCTGTGAGGGCCGTCCCCCGTTTATTTACAAATAAAGGCCCCTTGTCGGCGACCAGTTTGCGCTTAGCCATTATCGCAGCCCTTTCAGGCAGGTAAGCCAGCAGCGCGTCTTTCGCCTTAGCGCCTATGATTGCGTAC
>CAZFJT010000597.1:0-2796 GCA_964519135.1 uncultured Syntrophales bacterium
ACTAATACCAACTCCCATCGCATAAAAGCGACAACGAAACATGAAAGTCATCGGCTGTTGTTAAATGATCCGGGACTTCGTCTCGGATATATCGTAAGAGCGCATAGTGCGCCTGGGGTCGAGGAGGGAGAAACATCTCCCTCCTCGAGCTCCTCCCATACGTACAACGAGATCTCCGGGTTCTCTTTCGGAGACTTTTATAGGACCGCGCCTTCTAAACCGCAACTCTCATGTAAGGAAAGTTGGTCGTGGATCTTATTCGAATTCGCTTTCAAAGATAGAACATAATAGGGGTTGACCTGCTTCAGATGAGCGAAGTTTCCTGAGCCTCAGAAATTAACATAGTGAATCGGAACGCTTGTCAACCTGACTTCAATGTTATTTGTTTGAATGGGCAATGGTGTAAATCCATAGGCGAGCGCAATGAATCTCAGTGGTAATACCCGTAAAAAACCCTGTTCAAAAAAGAAATTTGCCTTTCAAATGATTCCAGGATAACCGGTTTCATCCATCGGTGTTCCTTCCTTGGATCAAAATAAACTCTGAACATATGCTCCTGGCCGGGATATATGTGAACTTCGTATTTCTTATTGGCAGAGGAGAGATTGGAAGCCAATTGCCCTGCATATCGCACATCGTAAACTTCGTCCTCCACACCGTGGAATATGCAAACAGGCGGTAATCTGAGAACGTTGTACGGCATTATCCAAGGCCACCCTCCATAATTCCAAATCACAGCCTTGACTCTAGGATCTATGGACGCGTAATTCAAAGCCGCGTTAGCAGGTTGGGAATGTCCGGACAGGGCAATTCTGCTGTGATCCACCCAAGGACAGGAAGACAAATAGTCAACACCGGCCTTTATTGACATTAGATACCACCAGTTTGAAAAGAACAGTTTGAAGCCAACGTAACCTTGATTAACAGACGCTTTGAAAGCTTCTGTTCCATGATCCCATTCCACTGGGTCCAAGGTTCGGCCCTCAGGTAAGTTGGCCGGGTCCATGAGAACAACGGCAAAGTTCCTGTCAGCCAAGGCCCTACAATGCTCATGATACTGGACGAAATCCTGGGAACCCGCGCCAACTCCCACAAGAACACCAGGGATTGGCCGGCCCGGATTCCTGGATGGGAGAAAAAGGTAGGCTGAGATTGAGCTCCCATCCATGTGTGGAAGTGTTATCTTGGCGGTGTAGGGCCAGCAAATTGATTTGGCGCCAAATACTATTATAAGGAGGTGAGCAAAAGTCAGCGCGATTCGAATGTTTTTACTAAAAAGCGAATATGAAATAGGTTTTACTCGCATATAACTTACAGAAATTCCGCTGAATATTCCGATCAGCTCACAAGGATTGATCTATGATGAATGGTCTATTGAATAATGAGTTTGAGAAGTATAAAAATATCATTAATATGTCAAGTAGTCAAGTATTCTAATGATTCTGAAGCCTAATATTTATGTCATATAATCGACATAATTTTTTTAAGTCAATAACCTTAAATGATGAAAAAAATAAAGCCTGTGATTTGTTAGGTTGCTGTAAGACAGATTATTAACTGAGAACCTTTTCAGCATAATGCTTGAATAAATCAAAATCCACGCGCATGAATGAATTGAAGAATCTTTCATAGTTCAAAGGTCTCCAGTGTGGGGGCCTGGTGTAGTCACGATCCTTCGGAACCTCACTGTAAGGCTCTCCTATATTCTTCATTCTTTCAGTCCCACAAGCCAGACGCAATGGGATCATGTACATCCATTGGCTCGAATACGCCTTAATCATCCGGTGCTTTATCCTGATGGAACCATTGTCCAATGGCTGGTACAAGACCCTTTCATTATCGAGGGGAAACGAGTTTATTCGCCATTTGAAGTGCTTTGACGGGCCGGAACCGTTGTATAAAGGGATTTCCAACATGGAAATATCCGCGTCAATGTCGGCTAAAGCCATAAAACACGCGAGATTTGTGGAATCATGATCAGGATGTCCCCCTTCATAAGCTGTTGTAAAGACCCGATGTGGTTTTATCTCCTCAATTACCCGGGATATCTTTTTTATGCAACCCTCGAGATTATACATGAGTCCAAGGTCAGGGTAGTCGCATATTTCCGTATTTGAGCCTTCCAAACCCAAGATCTCCATAGCCTTGGCGTGTTCTACTCTCCTTCTTTCACCGCCACCGAAATAGTCGCCTGAGGTCATCCAAAGACCATGAACCTCAATACCGGACTTCAAAGCCATAGCCATTGAGCCGGCAATGAAAGTCTCATCATCAGGATGGGCAAAAATATACAGATCTTTGGTATTTAAAGGCAATATTACATCTCCACTTATTTATTATGTAAAAAATGGTCGTCTTGCGCATGATTCAAATTATTGTCTTTATCGTCCTGGTGTCAATGAACGGAACTCTTGTCCCCTCCAATGGATGTCTCTTGAAAATAGGCGAATTCCTTTTTGAGTTTTGCCAACAGACTCTTCTTGCATTTCAAACAGATAAAAAATGAATGATCTTCAAAAACCTGGTTCAATATTTCCCAATCGTCATTTGAGTCCAAGTCGGCCAATATACCTTCAACCGTATTAGCTTCATCTGACTCATCGTATTCCGGTATGACTCCGTCAAAGGTGGATCTCACACTAATAGTTATCTCGTAACCAGTCATACCGTCAAAGTGTTCCTTGCCGCATCTCTCACATTTCATATTGGCCATGACATTGACAGCTCCTTTATGAGAATATTATAAGTAGGCGTGGGACAAACGTCCATTCCTTTGGAGGATCCATGCAATATCCT
>CAZFJT010000598.1:0-2788 GCA_964519135.1 uncultured Syntrophales bacterium
GTCCAGTCTACTGGAAGTCTTCGGGCAGTCGGGACAGTCCGATTGTGACGCTGCCGGATCGTAGATAGCCCCTAAAGAGGCGCATAGTATCGAAAGCAAGAATATGGCCTTGGTCATTTTTTGGTTCCTCCTGGTTCGGCCATTGTATGGCTCTCTATCTGAAACACCTTACAGGTTGATATATCCCTGGATTATGGCCGGGAAACATCACTAGTCGCGGCCTTGAACAGCGCGAATCAGTCCTGGGACGGCAGGGCTTCCTATGGAGATAAGGGTCTGCTCGGCCAGCTTCCTGACACTTTGATCCTTATTATGCAAAAGTCCTATCAACTGGTTTACCGGTGGTTTGCCAATATGGGCGAGCGCGTTGGAAGCCGCGATTGATGCTTTGGGATCCCCTGTTTTTAGGACCTCTATAAGTTTATCCATTACCGGCGCTCCAATACGTCCCAGGGTCTCCGCAGCGTTTGCGCGAATTAGTGGATTGTCTATTGATAGCGCTATTACCAGATCCTGAGAAGCAAGGGCGCCTATGTTTGTAAGGGCCAATTGAGCCGCGTCACGAACCCGCGAGCTGTCATCCCCCAGCGCTTTTATTAGAGCTGGGGTAGCGGATTCCGCTTGGGATCCTATGTGAAAAAGGGCAATAGCAGCAGCTTGCCTTATCATGGGATCCTTGTCTGATAGCGCCATGGAAAGAGCTGGCGTGGCCTGGCCGGCTTCAGGTCCAAGGTTTGCCAGGGCCTCGATTATGGTTAACCTCACCATTTCATTAGGATGATTCACAGCCTTTGCCAAAGCCGGAATAAGCCCCCTGTGGATTTTTCCATTCTTGATAACCTGTTCAGCCGCCTCAAGGGCCTTGCGTTCATCTGATCCTTGAAGGTCTTGCAGGATTTTATCAGATGCGTTTTTAGCCTCCGCTCTATGGATTGTACAATATGAAAAGGGCGCTAATAGCAAAAACACCGTTAGTCCCAATACGAGCCAGGGCCTGGATCTATCGTCCTGGTTGTGGTATTCGACGCCAACGCTAATGACCCTTTGCCTCATTTTCGGCCTCCATAGCAGTGTCAAGCCTTTGTATCTTTTGTGAATTCACCTGTCTCTATTGGGATGATGATCTTCAATATTGCCGTTAATATGAGAAGCCCGATTGCCCATATCCCCATTGTCACGAGGATTTCCACGGCTGTGGGCTGATACTCCCAGACCTCTCCCAAAGGGGCCGGTATAAAGCCCGGAATGATTAGCCCCATACCCTTTTCTATCCAAATACCTATAATAATTAGGACGCAACCAAGATTGAGGGTGGCGAAGCTCTTTCTGGTCTTTGGAACAATAAAGATAATAAACGCCAAAACATTGAATATAAGGGCCGTCCATATCCAAGGCTGGAGAGCGTCCTTTCCGTGAAGTCCCATGTACAGGTACTGCAAAGGCGACATGTGATGGGTGTCAGAATATAGCTCTTTAAAAAACTCCGCGCCCAGGAGAAACAGATTTATCGCCATGGCTACAGCTATCATCTCAGCTATCTTGTGTAAGGCCTCGTCCTTAACATGAAATTTTGTGTATCTCCTCACAATTTGGAAGAGAATTATTATGAGAGCCGGGCCAGAACAAAATGCGGACGCAAGAAACCTTGGCGCCAATATGGATGCGTTCCAAAATGGCCTTGCCGCAAGACCGTTGTAGATGAACGCGGTCACTGTGTGGATACTGACGGCCCATGGAATGGAAAGGAGTATAAAGGGCCATATGAAATTCATATTGGGCTCTTTATTATTATAGGCCTTCACAAGAATGTATCCTGGTATGAACAGGTTCAAGAAAAGATAGCCGTTCAGGACTATGATATCCCAGCCGAGCAATGAACTTGGCACATTTAATATTCCCAGCCCTGGTATCAGATGCCATAATCTATCAGGCCGACCCAGATCAGCGGTAACAAACATCAGGCACATGAGGATTGCGCTTACGGCAAGGGCTTCCCCAATAATCACAATGTCCTTTATGGGGCCGAATTCGTACAGGTACGCGGGTATGATCAAAAGCACCGCAGCAGCAGCCACACCAACAAGAAAGGTGAAATTCCCTATGTAGAAACCCCATGAAACGTAACTGGTCATTCCCGTCACTATGAGCCCGGTCTCCAATTGCCGCACATAGGCCCATATTCCCAGGGCCGCCACAATAGTCAATGCGCCCATCCACGCATAGTAGATCTGTGGCCCCACAAAGAGTCTTCTTGCAGCTCCATATATGAATCCCCGGCCTTGCATAGTTTTCCCCATGGCTCAGGCGCCAAAGAAATAGTAGAATTTAGGTTGCGTATTCAGTTCTTCCTTTAGCCTGAATACCCTCTTGTTTTTTATAATCCTGTTGATTTCACTATCAGGATCCAGCAGGTTCCCGAACTTTCGAGCCCCGACCGGGCAAACCTCCACACATTTGGGATAAGCGCCCAAACGAACACGTTGTATGCAAAATGTACACTTCTCCACCACATTCCTCATGCGAGGCCTGTTGCCAAGATAGTGGGTTTTGGTATTTATCTCGTCTTTGGGTATCACCGGTTCCGCAAAATTGAACCATCTACCCATATAGGGACACGCGGCCATGCAGTATCGACAACCTATGCACCAGTTATAATCCACAACCACTATCCCATCCGGCTCGGTCCAGGTGGCCCTGACAGGGCAAACCTTTGTGCAAGGGGCGTTTGCGCAGTGCTGACACTGTACTGGCATATAGTAGTACCCTTCCTGGGGGACCTCCTCAGGAT
>CAZFJT010000599.1:0-2788 GCA_964519135.1 uncultured Syntrophales bacterium
TTGATGAGCCTCTGCTTGGACTTAGCCCGGTGATCCAATATCTTTTGGCGAAATCAATCAGCGAAATCCGGGACCAAAGAAATACTTCCATAATTGTTTCTGAACAGTACGCGAGACCAATAATGCCGATAATTGATTACGGCTATATACTGGAAAACGGAGCGGCGGTTGTGGATGGGACCAAGGAACAATTGATGGAGAATCCGGATGTTAAATCAGCTTACTTTGGCACATAACCCAAGTATCCACTCCTCTGGTTTGGCGATATTGATCGTCAACAACAGGACATTAATATGACAACGGAATTAAGTTTCACCAGATTCGAGCAATCTTGCGAGAAATACCCCAATAACATTGCCATATACTTTCTAGGAGAGCGTTTCTCATACAAGAAGCTCAAGGATTTAGTGGACAGGTTCGCCACAGGTCTGAGCGCCATTGGAATAACAAAAGGGGACAGGATTGTAATTTACTTATCCAATTCCACTCAGTTGGTCATAGCTTTTCTGGCCGCGCAAAAGATCGGCGCGGTTGTGGTCCTTGTGTCTCCTATATACACGTCCTTTGAATTGGACTATATGATCAAGGATTCTTCGGCAAAGGCTGTGATCTGCCATGACACCAATTATGGATACGTAAAGGAAATATTTGATAATAGCGGTCTTTCAAAAATTATTGTCACCAACCTCCTTGACCTTGTTTCCCTGCCAAAACGCGTTATAGCAAAACTGTTTGACAAGGCGCCCCATGGTAGAGCCAAAGGCGGACCGGAAACCGTTAGTTTCAAATCTTTATTGAAATACACTCCGAACCCTCCAAAGGTTGAACTGGACCCTATCAAGGATCTCTCTTACATATTGTACACAGGAGGGACTACAGGTTTTCCAAAAGGGGTCGCGGGAAATCATTGGGGCCACACATCATATGTAAATGATATCAGCGATATTGTATTCAAGGGCTACTTAAGGCCCGGTAATGACACCTATATTGCCATCAACCCTCTGTTTCACATAATGGCCCTTGGGCTCTTTTTGGCCGTAGGGCTAAATGTGGGCAATAGCACGGTTCTGATGCCTGTTCCACAGATAGACGCCATACTATCGGCAATAGAGAGAAACAAAGTCAGATGGATGCTGGGAGTTCCAGCGTTATATAGAATGATACTGGAAAACGACAGGCAGGATCAGTATGACCTAAGCTCATTGGAATTCTGCTATTGCGGCGGGGATGTTCTGCCAAGGGAGGTCCTTGTTAGGTGGAAAGAGAGGGTAGGAAAAACCATTTTTCAAGTTTACGGGTCCACAGAGGCGGGGCATGTGACATACTCCAGGCTGGACCAGGGCGATCCCGCTCCCATGTCCATAGGTGTTCCATTACCATCCAGAAAGACATTGATCATTGACGAGGACACACTTGAACCTGTTCCTCAAGGGGAAGTTGGAGAGCTACTCGTCACCTCTGAACATTCCCTTAAAGAGTATTTGAACAAGCCTGAAGAAACGGCCAAATCCTTTGTTCAAATAAATGGCTCTCTGTACTACAGAACAGGCGACTTTGTTAAAGAAGGTACAAATGGTCAAATAATCTATGTTGAAAGATCGGCTGACATTCTCAAACATAAGGCTTACAGGGTATCGGCCTCTGAAGTGGAGGCTGTGTTGCAAGATCATCCTGTGGTGGTGGGCGCGTGTGTGGTGGGCGCGCCTGACAAAAAGGTGGGTGAGCGTGTAAAAGCCATAGTTGTTCTCAAAGATGACGCGAAGGGAGTAGGCGCGGCTGAACTGATAAACTTCTGCTCTGAGCGCCTGGCCTCCTATAAAGTCCCAAGTTATATTGAATTCAGGGACATGCTTCCAAAATCAAAGGTTGGCAAGTTATTGCGCAGGGAAATCAGGGACGAGGAAAAACGCAGACAAGAAGAGGATAAAGGCTCAAAATAAATAGTTTATTACCATCGAGCCAATCCTGTAGGCCAAACCATTTCCAGACACAGGAGGACTTAATAGATGGCGGAAAGCGTAAATGGAGGTAATAATAGTCTAACGGACTCGACCGTATTTTGGGGCTCTGTAATCGTAATAACGCTTTTCCTATTAACAACCCTGGTGTTTGGATCAATTTTTGAAGGTTTCTTTAGCGCCCTGCAAAAGACTGTTTCATCACAAACAGGATGGTTCCTGATATTCTCCATGAACGCCATCCTGATATTCAGCTTTTATATCGCATTCAGCAGGTTCTCACATATCCGGCTGGGCGGGCCGGACGCGAAACCGGATTTTTCCGTACCAGCCTGGCTTTCCATGTTATTTGCCGCAGGTATGGGTATTGGTCTCATTTTTTACAGTGTAGCCGAACCTGTGCAGCATTATTCCACATTCCTTCCTTTTGTGGCTGAACGTAAACCTGTGGCTGCGTCACTGGCAATGGACATGACCTTTTTGCATTGGGGGTTCCATCCATGGGCCGTGTATTCCCTGGTGGGTCTTAGCCTTGCGTTCTACCATTTTAACAAGGGCCTTGCTCTAACGTTCTCCTCTGGATTCGACGCCTATAGCAAAGGCAGAGTACTGGGCTGGAAGGCTCATTTAGTTAATATAATAGCTGTTGTGGCGACAGCCTTTGGTGTGGCCACTTCTCTGGGGCTTGGAGTTGACCAGGCAAACGCGGGCATGGATCATTTATTTGGAATTCCCCACGGATTGGCGGCCCAGCTCATTCTCCTGGCCCTTGTGACCCTGGTTTCAATTATCGCAATTTCAAGGGGCATGGCCCAAGGAATAAAGGTACT
>CAZFJT010000600.1:0-1197 GCA_964519135.1 uncultured Syntrophales bacterium
TATTAGAGTTGAGCTTGGAGAAGGTTTTTTAAGCTCTATATCACGAATGGAGGTAATAATATGAAAAAACAGCGACTCATATTTTGCGCGGTTTTATCCATATCACTGCTATTCACCATTACCGCTAGCGCTGGAGACTGGTATGTTGTAAAGCATGATCTTGGGGACACTGTGGTGATCGATTACAAGCCCGGGCCAAGGTGGACCGTGGTTAGTGGTCCCTATGACACGAAGCAAGAAGCCGCTAAGGCTGGGAAGATTGATATCCCCGTCGGCATGGCCGAGGCCCCCACTGAGCGCAAAGACCCGGTTAAAAAGCTGTCCAAGGGGGAGACTAAAGGCGGTTGGTATGTTGTAAAGCACGATCTTGGA
Organism: uncultured Syntrophales bacterium; assembly: GCA_964519135.1. Classification (GTDB taxonomy): domain Bacteria; phylum Desulfobacterota; class Desulfomonilia; order Desulfomonilales; family Desulfomonilaceae; genus CAZFJT01. The sequence goes on from CAZFJT010000600.1 coordinate 373, forward strand.
GACACTGTGGTGACCAGTTATAAGCCTGGACCAAGGTGGACTGTTATTAGTGGTCCACATGCAACTAAAGAAGAAGCCGCAAGGGCTGGGAAGATTGATATCCCAGTTGGCATGGCCGATGCGCCCACAGACCGCAAGGACCCGGTTGAGAAGCTTTCCAAAGGAGACGCTGAAGGTGATTGGTATGTGGTGAAGCACGATCTTGGCGACACGTCGATTATCAAAGGAAAGCCGGGCCCCAGATGGACGGTGGTCAGCGGACCATACAAAAGCAAAGGCGCTGCGGCAAGGGCCGGGAAAATCGATATTCCTGAAGAACCCGCTGTTAATCCAGCAGACCGTAGTCCAAATTAAAAACAACGATGATTCGCATATTGTCAGATTGATAATGGATAGATAATTAGAGTTCACTCTTGTTGAGATGAGCATTTTGAGTCACGATGGGGGAGGCTTGGATGGGGGGATGGCTCCCCATCCATATATAATCTGACGCAAGTCCGCTTTAATTATGATGAACTCGTAATTTCTTTTTATACAGTTTCGAAAATGTCCTTTCTATTCATCAAGCCGAATTTCCCGCTCAAAATATATTCAATCATGTGATAAAGGGGGCGTAGCGATTTCCTGTTGAACGTGAGGCAGATTCAAACAGCTTATGCCTGGAACTTTCAGGCTACGGTTTTTATAGAATAATTAGTAGTTATAGGGAAAAAGATAATAGAAAGTGATCGTGAGTCTGGATTTCGCGGATAACATTACGCTTTGATAACCGCGGCTTGACTTTGGTGGCGGTCGCTATATGTTGAGCTATGAGAACTGTGAAAG
>CAZFJT010000600.1:1207-2783 GCA_964519135.1 uncultured Syntrophales bacterium
TTCATTATAAGCGAGATAATACTCTAGATAATCTGGAAGGTTGATATTGTGACTTCCCAAGAGGGGCTCAGCGCGATTGATACAATTGCTCGGAATTGTAACAAAAAGGGAATCGCGGCCGTTTGTTGCTAGTATCCGACCATGCGCAAACTGAGCCTTACATACGCCTTTCAGGTAGCCGTACAGATTCAATGTGGTCTTGATGTTCTTATCGCCAATAAGATGGAGGTCTCCAAAATGACCGACTTGCGAATCACCTGGTGGAAGAGTTATTCCAATAAAGATTAATATGACAATGTATTAAGGTCCCATTTAAAGTGGTCCTGATAGAATAAGTAAATGAGGTAGTTTCATTGAAGACCCGTGTTATCCTCAATCCTTTGGCGAGCCGCGCTGAATCCTGGAATTCTGTGAGTGAACTCATTGAAAGGGATGCGGATGTTTCTGTCACAGAAACCAGCCAGGTTCAAGACACAGATAAAATAGTTGAGGAAGCTTTAGATGATGGCTGCGATCTGATTATTGCGGCAGGGGGTGATGGCGCGATGAACCATGTTGTTAACGTGCTCGCCCGCGCGGACTTCCGCTGCTTAGTGGGGTTGATCCCACTTGGAACCGGCAATGATCTGGCCAGGTCCTTGGGTTTGCCGCTAGATCCTGTTGATGCTTGGAGAGTAATCCAAAATCAGGAGACCAGGACTATTGACGTGATAGAAGCCGACAGCGGAGATGCCTCAAAATACTTCGTTAATATGGCGTCCGGTGGGCTATCAGGTGAAATAGGACGTGAGATATCTTCTGAAATGAAGGCCACATGGGGGGCAATGGCGTATTTTGTGAGCGCAATTCACCTTGCTGCTGAGATTAAACCCTATAGTGTCATTATCAAGGACACGGAGGGCCTTGTGAACGAATTTGAGACTGTAAATGTATTCATCGCGAATTGTCCCTGGACAGGCGGCGGTATAGAAGCCGCTCCAGGCGCGGACCCAACGGATGGAGTGATAGATGTGGTCACTATTGGTTGGAACTCTACATGGGACGCTCTGGCATATTTGCCGGAAGCTCTCAATGGGTCGATTCACAGCTCGGACCTTGTCCACAGGAACAAGCTGGTGGAGCTCACATTGAAGTCGGATCCGCGAATGCCATTCAATCTGGACGGCGAACCCTTTACCGACCTTCCTATTACGTTTCGAGTCATTCCAAAGGCCTTACGGATTATAGTAGGTCCTGAATGCGTGTTTACTGGTGAGACTGGCAGCGCAAAAGACCACTGACAATAGTAGGTGACGCCGCTACCGGGCAGGTTCTCACTCGCGCTCACGGCTGCAGTTTGCGATCCGCACTCAACAAAAAATAGCACGGGATATGGTTACTGGAAGAGGCTTTTATGCGATGGGAGTTACTATAGTGATTCTCGAAATAAAACACGGAATGAAATGAAATTTCATTCCGACCTCCCAGAGTCGGAAGCTCGATGGGGAGGTCCAGGAGGGGAGGTCCTCGGCGGACCGCCATATATCCAGTTTATACAATGCTCTATGCATGCGATTTTGAGGCGCTGATCGGAGGA
>CAZFJT010000601.1:0-2781 GCA_964519135.1 uncultured Syntrophales bacterium
GCCGTAATCAGCCTGGACAGCGCTTCAAAGCCCATTAAAGAAGCTATGGAAAAAAACGTGATAGTTGAGATTCTTGACTCTTCCGGGCCTGGCGCAACCAACAGGGCCCTGGCCAGGGGTTCTGGGATAATCGTCGGCCAGAATGAATCATCAACCCTCATTCTCACCAGCAGGCACCTTGTGGAACCTGAACGCTATGAAAAAAGCGGCCCCAATAGGCCAAAACACCGGGAGATCAGGGTGATATTCGTTGACAATACGTACTTAACGGTCAATGTTGTGTGGAAATTTAAGGACAATATTGATCTGGCCGTTTTATCCGATGGGCCTGATCCTGGAGACATTCCTTTAACCCAGCCCGAGGCGGTAACATCATATAAACCCGGTGACAGGGTGTTTTCAGTGGGGAATCCCATGGGTCTTGACTGGACATATACAGAGGGAGTTATCTCAGGCATCCGAAGGGCCAAGGTCGGAGATACCACATTGACCCTAATCCAAACCCAGGCGCCTGTAAATACCGGTAATTCCGGCGGAGGACTCTACCTTATGGACGGAAGACTCATTGGAGTAATAACCTGGGCAAAACCAAAACACATCTCCGAAGGCATAGGACTGGCCATTTCCTATGAAGATTTTGTCAGACTGTACAAGGAAATGGATTAAAGAGCAGTGACCCTAATTATTCACATTAGACTTTATGAACTCTATGATTTCATCAGTTCTTGTACCAGGACCGAACACCTCGGATATCCCTGCGTCCTTGAGTTTTTGGACATCCTCTTCCGGTATGATGCCTCCTCCTAAGATAAGGATATTATCTATACCGGCCTTCCTGAACAGTTCAGCGGTCTTAGGAAAATGGTAATCATGCGCGCCTGAAAGAGAACTCATGCATAGAACATCGCAGTCCTCCTGGACACATGTATGATATATGGCCTCAGGGGTCTGGCGCAAGCCTGTGTATATAACCTCCATCCCCGCGTCCCTCAAAGCTCGGGCCACAACTTTCGCGCCCCTGTCATGGCCGTCTAATCCCGGTTTAGCCACCACCACCCTTATGCGTTTTTCCATAGCAGGCCACTCCTTTTTTCTGTGATCCCAGATTTAAATTAAAGCGGAATGTTCCCGTGCTTGCGCTTCGGTTTTTCCTCACATTTGTTTTCCAATTGCTCAAACGCGGATATTAAGACTTGCCTTGTGTGTCTCGGGAATATCACCCTGTCCACAAAACCCAATTCAGCCGCTCTGTATGGGCTCGCAAACTTTTCAGTGTATTCAGTGATCAGCTCTTGTCTCCTTTTTGCAGGATCATCGGCTGCTTTTATATCCCGAGCGAATAAAATCTCTGTCGCGCCCTCAGCGCCCATTACCGCAATTTCCGCGGATGGGTACGCCAAATTTATGTCCGCCCTGAGATGCTTACTGGCCATAACCACGTACGCGCCGCCATAGGCCTTTCTTGTTATCAAGGTCACCTTTGGAACGGTGGCCTCCGCGTAAGCATATAGAATCTTGGCGCCGTGCTTGATAATGCCTCCATGCTCCTGGCCTTTCCCAGGGAGATAACCGGGCACATCTAGCAGCGTCCATATGGGAATATTGAATGAATCGCAAAATCTCACAAATCTTCCACACTTAACTGAGGCCTCTGTGTCAAGGCATCCTGCAAGCCATTTGGGCTGATTGCCTATTATCCCTACAGTCTTGCCGTTCAATCTCCCAAAACCTGTGATAAGATTCCGCGCGTAATTTTCATGGACCTCAAAGAATTTTTGGTCATCAAGCACAGGGGTTATTATAGCCTTCATGTCATATGGCCGCCGAGGGCTATCAGGTATCACTGAGTCCATTTCAGGGGTCTCCCTGTCAATTGGATCGGATGTGGAGATAACCGCAGAGGCGCCCCTGTTGGAATCCGGTAAAAAAGACAGCAGCTCCTTCACACCGTCAAGGGTCGCGTCCTCTGTTGGATAATGGAAATGACACACCCCTGATATGCTCCCATGAGCTTTGGCGCCTCCAAGATCCTCTGAATCTATCTCCTCACTGGTCACCTGCTTGATCACCTTTGGACCTGTTATGAACATATAACTGGTCTTTTCAGTCATGAATATAAAATCCGTGACAGCAGGAGAGTACACAGCCCCGCCAGCGCAAGGCCCCATTATCACCGATATCTGAGGGATAACCCCAGAGGCCCTGACATTCCGGTAGAATATCTCCCCGTATCCTCCAAGGCTCTCCACACCTTCTTGTATTCTGGCGCCTCCTGAATCGTTTATCCCAACAAGAGGCATCCCGTTCCTGTAGGCAAGATCCATCACCTTACATATCTTCATCGCGTGGGTATATGAGAGACTTCCCCCGAAAACAGTAAAATCCTGGGCATATACATAAACGCCTCTGCCGTTGATCTTACCGAATCCCGTTACCACACCTTCTCCAGGGACTATCTTCTTTTCCATGCCAAAATCCTGGCATCTGTGAACAACGAACTTATCGATCTCCTCGAACGTTCCATCGTCCAGCAGACGCAATACCCGCTCCCTTGCGGTCATTTTGCCGGACGCGTGCTGTTTGTCTATTTTATCCTGGCCGCCGCCAAGATCAGCTTCAGTGGTTCTCTTTTCAAGCTCTTTGAATTTCTCTTCAATCGCGGACATATGGCCTCCAGATCCAACTGTAATGGAATTAGCGCTTGTAATTGAGCCTTGCTTTAATTGCTCAACTCAGAATATCCCTCATCGCCCGGCCCACCTGGGTGAGATTCTCAACCAC
>CAZFJT010000602.1:0-234 GCA_964519135.1 uncultured Syntrophales bacterium
GAACAATGGTATCATCGTTTTTATCTGTCAATTTGGGTTCTATCTTGAATCTTTGGCCACAATTGGTCATGGTGTCTTTCCAGCCTTTGTACCAATCTGAATATGAGATGGTTTGACTTTCTATTACCTTAGGGAAGTTGTTTTTGAAGAAATCCCTTAAGGGAAAATTTTTTTCTGTGTCGTTCGCGTAAACCATGTTGTTAAAAAAATTAATTTCTTCCTCCGATTTTGATA
>CAZFJT010000602.1:244-2781 GCA_964519135.1 uncultured Syntrophales bacterium
CCACTCCAATGTGTCCAGTACTCCTTTTGCGTAGCTGTCACCTTCAATTTCTATTCTTTGTTCACGAAGCCTGATTATGAAATCAGGGTCTTTTTTTCCGGGATCGAGGAGTTGGTTTATTAAATCCTTTATTTCCATGGTCATATACCTCCGAGCAAGTTTTGTGAGTTTTGGATAATGGACAAAAGGCCAAAATCCAATATGACCAATTAATACAGACAAATAAAAGAACCACAAGAGCTAATTATGGGGGTGAAAACCTAACAACCCTTGAAGTTAGACGGAGGAAAACCAACCAGGATAACATGATAAAAACTTATGTTAAGAATAGGTAGTAAGGGGAAAAATTATGAAAGAAAAAAGACCGAGAACCTAAGTTCCCGGTCGGTTAATGGGGTGGGGGGTGTTGATTTGACGTAGCCTTGATAAGACTCTCCAATTACCTTTCCTCCATAACGGAGTTGGGGGGTGGGGCCGGAGTGTGACCAGACTCCGGCCGGTGTCGAGTTGGGCGCAGAAAGCCATATATATACACGGGACGAACCAGCTAAATTAAGCCTGACCTATTACGCTGGTGTTGGGTCTGACATCTCCATTCTCAAGTTTGATCTCTTCAATTATGGAGGCAATCTCAGAATGTAGTATCTCAAGCTGCCAATTAAAGTAGATGTCTTCACCAAAGTCCCGGAGTAGCTGTTTTTGAGCTAATATGTAGTCTTTGGGAGCCACTGCTCCAGAGAATACATGAATCGGGTTAATGAGGGTCGCTATCACCTCTTCCTGATTATCATCGCGATTTTCGATGTGGTTTGTATTTTGGCTCATGCTACCTTCCTTGATCATTTTCATGCGCATAATTATGCAACCTCGGCGCCAAGTTTGGCAAAAAACAATTAAAATAGTAATAATCAACAATTAGAGCCCTTAAGCCCAAGTGGTTAAAAACCAACCCTGTGTACAAAATCAGACTCAGATAACCCGCGACGTCATAATACCACCCTGAAATAACAACATAAATTCACACTGTCCACTATACGACGCATGTGTCGGGAACCGCGCGATTATTATTTTCTAATGTTTGACCACAAATGGTATCTCACCTATAATGACCTTAGCTTAGCTGGAAAGTTCACGAAATATTTAAAAAATTGCCCGTAAAAGGGAAATAGAGGAGATACAGCCATGATGCCCGGCCCCACAGAACTAATAATAATATTGATGATAGTTGTGCTGGTTTTTGGCGCCAAGAGGATCCCTGAAATAATGGGCGGTGTTGGAAAAGGGATCAGAAGCTTCAAAAAGAGCATAGAAACCGATGATACCCCCACATCAAACGAGTCGTCGGAAACAAATCCAGGACAGCCGGATAAGGCTGAGACAAAGCCATAATAGGCCGCGCCGCAAGGATAACGCGGCATTCAGGGGAATACAACGGTAACTATCTGAAACAAAGACAATAAAAGTGATAGCGCGTACCACTGGGTCGCGCTATTTTAATTTCACGGGCATAGTTGAATAAGAACTGAAATTAGCAATGGAACACAGGATAATAAAAGAAGTTAAGGAAAAAGGACCCGCTCAGTTCTACCTTTTTGCAGGCGACGATTTCATGACAAAGGAACTGGCTCGGGATTTGATAAACGCGTACTTAAAAGAAGGCGCGCAGTCCTATAACCTCATCCAAATGGAAGGGCAAAATCTGGACATTTCAGAATTGAGGTCCACCGCGCTCACTTCATCATTGTTTGGAAAAGACAGGGTGATCCTTGTGGAAAGGGTCATGATATTTTCAAGAAAATCAGATACAGGCAAATTTATCTCAAAAATGATCACCGCGTGGTTGTCCAATAAAAGGAAGACAGCATACCGCGCACTTGGACAAATCCTCGCGGCAAATGAAATTGCAGCGGAAGATATAGCCGATGACCCTCAAACAGCGGCAAGGGTCCTTAATTTCGACCGGGAATCTGATGAAGCAAGGATTATAGCGTCTGTTGGGGCCGCGATGCTCGCAGAGGGGACATCGTATGGTCAAATGCAGGATGAAGCCTCTTTGGAGGAGCTTTTGAGCACACAATTACCTGAAGGAACCGTAATTGTTTTCACTGCTGATAGTGTGGATAAAAGAAAGAAGATATTCAAGAAGATTAACGAAATAGGGGTGTTCGTAGAAGTTGAGGCAGTCAAGGAGAGATATTCGGCAAACCTGGACAGGACTTTTTTTGACAAAAGAGTGAAAGACGCGTTGAAAGAGGCGAATAAGGAGATCGGCCCAAAGGCGCTGGAAGAGATGCATAAAAGGAGCGGTTCGGATATTAGGAGGCTCAACGAAGAGCTTCAAAAGATAATCAGATACACAGGGGAAAAAAAAGAAATAGAAAAAAAGGACGTGGAGGAAGTATTTTCAGACTTTCATGAAACACAGTTCTTTGAACTCAACAGGGTGATCAGGACAGCGGATGTGGAAAAATGCCTTCCAGCTCTTCACGCAAGCCTTGAAAACTCGGAACACCCTTTGCAGGCCCTTGGCTCTATAG
>CAZFJT010000603.1:0-2761 GCA_964519135.1 uncultured Syntrophales bacterium
GAGGCCGGAATGAAATTTCATTTCATTCCGTGTTTTATTTAGAGAATTACTATATTTCAAAAATTCGCTCCAAATAATGCGTTATAGGAATTCGCCTTCAAATATAGAATATAATAGGGGTTGACCTGCTTCAGATGAGCGAAGTTTCCTGAGCCTGCGAATAAAACCCTGCGAATGTGAACCCTGGTCAAACTAACTTTAATGTTAATTGTTTGAATGGGCAATGGTATTTAAACAGCGGTTGGCCATTAAGCCACATAAAATTAAACTCCTTCCAGCTCAGGAGATTGCTTGCCCTTTTTTGTGTTCAATCTTAATGTCACAGACGCTGACGCGTTTTTAATCCTATCCCTGAGAACAGTCTTTAGAATAATCCCTTTTTTGGGCGCTTTTTTGAAATTCCAATTAACCTTGAAATAAATGTCTATTGGAGGAGATTTTGTCACCCTGGAAATGGAGAGATTCTTTTTAACGGCAAGAACCTTGCCTGTGGAGCTAATTGCCGCGATATCTATCTTGCAATCAATTACGTACCTATTTTTAGAGCGCATCACACTCACATTCGCGGGCTCGAAATATATTGTGAGTCTGGACACTTTGGAATTAGGTTTTATTGGAGAGTACTGACCGTAACCATCCACAGAGGAGCACAAAACCACCTTGTGAAATCCCAGCTTCCCTTTATTTTGCATTTCCAGAATCTCATGCTTTAGTTTGAGGATTTTCTTCTGCTGGGCCTTAAATACCGGGCTTTGCAAACCTTTAGGATCTTTGGGTGTTTCAGAAAAGGCCATCGACGGTATGAATAACGCGCAAAGGGTTGCACAGATCAAGCTGAGAAATCGTTTGGAAAAATACATGAAATAGTCCTTCCCAGGTCGGCTTTTGGATGCGTGATTATCTAAATTATACACAGAAATATATAATATTTCATTCCAATCTGAAAATGGCAAGCAAGACATGGGAAATTTGGAGAGCGTCCCTGGAACCAGGAACGCCCATAATCTTGATATCGCGTGGGAGAATTTCGCCTGCGTTAAGCGTGGGCCATCAATATGGGAAAAATATTAAATAAATCAAACAGCGTGAATATCCTCCATACTGATGTTTTTCATATCGAATAATTTAGCTTTTAAACCGCCTGCCAACACAGCCTGCTCCAAGTTTTCCCCATAATCGTTTTCAATCCGGTTGGGCTTTGTGGATTGGACAAAATTTATCTCATCCATTTCAAATGTCATTGATTGTGAATAGGGTTTCATAGGACTGTGATCGTTTTGCCCTGAAGCTTCCGGTCCATTTTCATGGGCCACTTTAGCGAATACTCCTTGGGAGGAATTCAAAAATTCCGCTAGATCGATGTCCGCGGCGTTAAAAGAGAGCCTGGGGTCATTATCATCTCCGTAGAACCAGAATTTTCTTAATTTTTCCAGAAAATCCTCAAGCCCCAATTGTTGTTCTGAGTTGTCATTCCCCTTGTGTCCATAAAATGTCTTCAAATCATTTTGCCCTTTTTTTCCATCTGATCCGTAAAGGGCGTCATTAAGGGTTGCCTGCCACAAGTTGGATTGATGGGGATTGAGCTCCATCCCGCCGGCCGGGTAATTTCCCTGATTGTTTGTTCCGTGATAGTCTTCATTAATGTCTGTGGATTTTGAGAATAATCTCTGCAGCAATTCGTACGCGTGCCACATCAAGCCGGATTCACTATTTTCACCGCCATAGTTTGATGTGCTATTGGATTTTGCCGGATCAGCGCTATCTACAACATCCAGGTTCGGTTGTACCACAGGCTCAGGCTTCACAGTGAAGGTGAAGGTTTGCCAATTGCACCATAGCGATCCATCGTATACCCTGACCTGAACATCCACTGACCCAAAAGTGTTAGGATCATTAATAAATGTTATTTCTCCGGTATTAGGATCAATTTTTACATCACTTAACGCGAGCCCGTTATGATAAGTCATGTTACCCAACTCATATGTCATTGATGGGCCGTCAGGATCGGAGAAATAAGACGAGACATCATAGTTGAATACTCCAAAGGCCTGTTCAACGGGCGCGGGGTCAGGTATGGGCGTTCCTGTTGGCGCGTCATTCACAGCCGTCACATTCACTGTCATTGTATAAGGTGATAAGCTGAATTCCTTGCCGTCATGCACCTTGAAACTAAAGGTGGTGTAAGGTGCGCCGTTCCCGTTCTGGTCAGGTTCAAAGACGAAATTTCCAGCATTAATATCTGCAATGGAAACACTCGAGTTCGCGTTTACAGGATTGCCGGAAAGTAGTAGTTGTCCGTCGCCCGGGTCTGAGTTTATCTTGATATTTTTTAAGGAGTCGCCACTGTCCACATCACTGAAACAGAAGTCCGCTTTGGCGAAAACATAAGATTTGTCCTCATCGGTTGTTACCGTATTATCGGAAGCTGTGGGAACATCATTTGCGCCTGTGATGTGGATAGTGATGGTTTCACTTGCTGTTCCGTCCAGCGAAGTAACCGTAAGCGTATCTTGCTTTGTCTGTCCCTGAGCCAGGGCGTCTGTATCAGGATCACTGTTATCAATGGTATATGACCAATCACCGGATGATTCGTCAAATGTGAACGATCCATAGGTTCCTGATAGGTTGGTTGGATTTTGAAATTTATCCTCTCCACTATCTGGATCTGATACTGCCAATGATCGGGATACTTGAGTAGTTGCATGATCTTCAGTTAAAGCGCCAGTGGTGTCCCCGGATATTGTGGCCGGGTCATTTACCC
>CAZFJT010000604.1:0-2750 GCA_964519135.1 uncultured Syntrophales bacterium
TGGCGGTCCGCCGAGGACCTCCCCTCCTGGACCTCCCCATCGAGCGTCCGACCATGGGAGGCCGGAATGAAATTTCATTTCATTCCGTGTTTTATTTCGAGAATCACTATAAACGCGACGGAGTACGTCTGGAAGGAACTCGGAGGAAAGCGACCCACAACCGATTTTTCAAGTCACTGAGACAATTAAAGGAAAAGTTGTTCAGAAGATTCAACCGATTCCAAGGTAATCCGAGATCCTTGACGAGTGTTGTGGAGTCCTTCGCGTAAGACTCATTCTCTTCGCGTAGCACTATAGTGTTTGGCGGGATATGGTCCTATTTCAATGGAGATTTGACAGCCTCTGAATCTCTTTCATTAATTTCCCAGCATCCACTGGCTTCTCCAAGATTACATCCACTCCTGAAACCTCTTTTTTCTTTTCTTCATCAATCTGACCTCCCCATCCTGTGAGCATTATGAAGACCGGTTTTGGGGTTCCTCTATTGCGGCATATTTCCAGTATTTCATATCCGACTTGCCAGCCATTGATCTCGGGCATGGCAAGATCGCATATCACTACGTCTATGTTGGTCTCTTTGAATATCTCCAGGGCCTGAAGTCCGGACGTTGAAGCAAATACCTTTTGTCCGTAGGTTACTAAAGATCCCTCTATCTGCTTTACCACCGCGGGCATGTCATCCACCACAAGTATGTTGTATTTAAAATCAAAGTCTAAAGCCGTGTTTGACTTCTTTTCACCTGGGCTTTCCGATCTAAGGGGCAATTTAACGGTAAAAACCGCGCCTTCACCTAAATTACTTTTTACGGTAATCTCGCCCCCGTGCTTTTGCGCTATCCCATAGCTGCTGGATAGCCCCATACCCGTGCCTTGGGGCCCCTTTGTGGTCCAAAATGGATCAAAGACTCTTATTGATTGTTCATTTGACAATCCGACTCCATTGTCTTCCACCACCAACTGTACGGTGTCATCGGCTATGGCCGTGCGAATTTTGATCTCGCCACCTTTTTCCAAAGCTTCAGCCGCATTCTTTATGAGATTGACCGCGACCTCAAAAAGCTCGTTCTCATTCCCTTCAACATAGCAGCCCTTTTCAATATAGCGACTGAGGTTCACTGAAATGCCTTCCTTTTCAGGCTTGGTCTTCCACCAGGGTTTGCTCATTTCAATGGCTTCGTTCACAGTGCTCGCCAAGTCAAAGATCCTGCTTTTTCCCAAGGGGGCGCCTTTTCTGACCCTGGCAAATTCCTGGAGTCTCTTGACTGTTTCAGCTCCGAATTTGGAACTTTCAATTATATGCTCAAGGTTTGTTTTGGCCCTGGAAACATTGCCGAACTCAAGATCCGTAATGGCAAGACTAGCCCCTCCGAGGACTATTTGAAGCAGATTGTTGAAGTTGTGCGCCACTCCACCGGCCAGCTCACCCACAGCCTTGAGCCTCTCTGCGGACAAGGCCAATTCCTCAGCCTTTTTTATCTCTGAAATGTCAGACAGGAAGCAAAGACCGGCGGGTCTATCATTCCACGAAATTGACACTGAGTTGAGATTTACCCACTTCACATGACCACTCCTGTTTACGAATCTGAAGGAGTATGAGTAAGGGGTGAGATCGCCCTGGAGCCTGGTCCGGTGATAGGAGGCTACTTCTTCATGGTCTTCGGGGTGAATCAAATCGGTGAATGACATTTCAAGAAGCTCTTGTGTGGAATATCCCGACATTTCAGGGCAACGGGAGTTCACAAACTTGAAGAGACCGTCCTGAACTACGAATATGGCCTCATTTGCGTTTTCCACCAACAGGCGATATCTGTCTTCGCTTTCAGTGAGGGCTTGTATGGCCCTGGTTCGTGAAAGACCCATTGCCGCAAGTTCGCCAAAAATTGTGGCAAGCCTGACATCCCGCTCATCAAAACCCTGTTCCTTGTTGGCAAGGCCTAAAATTCCCACTGTCTTGTTTTCGATCTTAAGGGGCGCAAAGAGAACATTCTCCAGAATTACATGACCTTTAGGCAGGTAATTCGTCCAGTGGCTATTGGCAAAGTCATTATCATAAACGACTTCTCCGTTTTTATAGACTTCGGCTCGCAAACCTCTTATGGGCATAGGAAGGGATGGATCAACAGAACAGGCCAATCCTCCGGATTCGTGAAATACAACTTCATTTTCACTTCCATCTTCCTTTAGAACAGCCACGTATCCAGATGCTGCGCCTGTGGCTTCACAACAGCCCCTGAATACGTTTTCGGCTATATTGGTAAAATCCAGATCATTCAGGATCTCTTTTGAGCATTCCAGTAGTCGATTCATTTCAGAATTGGCCCGTTGAAGCTCATCAACGAGTTCATCACGTTGTGTGAGGGTCCTGGCAAGCATAAGGTTGCTGTGACTTAAATTGGACACTATGGTCATGAACTTCATGTAGAAATTCATCACACTGTCAACCGTGCCCTTGTTCCATCTGGGAACTTCCTCCAGGGCAGCTATGTATGATTGCTCATCGAATCCGTATTTCCTGGCCTGTAAACGGAACAATTCATAGTTGATCTCCTCATCGTCAAAAAGGAACTGTCCAAGGAATAGGTTGCCCAGGTGTTTGCCTCCTACAATGATCGGAGTGGCTATGTCCCACATGTTGTTATTGCAGCGATAGAGTTTGAATGATCCCTCTTCCACCCCGCTCGAAAGATGTGTATCGCTGATTCTGCAATTTTCATTGGTCTCAGGATGCGCACGATGGAACTGAGTACAGA
>CAZFJT010000605.1:0-2747 GCA_964519135.1 uncultured Syntrophales bacterium
TCTGGGTACTGTGATTATCCCCATCTCAGTACTTCCGTAGAAGAGTTTGATCTCTATGCCCAAAGCAAGGAAGAAGCGTATAATGTCAGGGCTCAACGCGCCGCCCGCAGAATAGACCACTTCCGCGCGAGGCAGTCCCAGCCGGTCTCGTAAAGGCCGGAACATGGCTTGATACGCAACCCAATTCAAAACCTTGTGCCGGATCTTGAAAGGTTTTCGCTCTATTTTTCTATCAGCCAGCTTAATGCCAATATTCATGAACCTGTTGAACAACCAGCGTCGCAGAGGAGTGGAGTCGATTATGCGGGCTTGAACCGTGCGGTTGACGCTCTCCCACATACGAGCCCCGTAGAACATGACGTTCGGGCCGATCTCCCTGATATTTTCCTGAACGGTTTCAGGTTCTTCTGGGAAATTTACGGTCATGCCTGTTACTATTCCTCCGGCGATTCCGAGAAACTGCTCCACAGCCCAGGCAGGCGGCACAAAGGAAAGGTATTCCAAGCCTTCCCTATCCCAACCGTCGATCTTGGACCATTCCTTGGCGTGTTCCGTAAGCATGCGCTGGCCCATGACCGCGCCTTTGGGTAGTCCGGTGGTTCCAGATGTGTAGCAGATTGCAGCCATTTCATCTCCGGACCCTCCATCCACTAGTTCATCGTACAGGTTGGGCTTTTCCTTACCCAGCTCACGTCCCATCTCCATCACTTGTTCCATGGATAGGAGATCTGGATATTCATAGCTCCAAAGGCCCTTGGGGTCCCAGTAGATAACCTTCTTGAGGTCCGGAACTTCGCCCATTATTTCCAGAACCTTGTCAACTTGCTCCTGATCGTGGGCAACGACGATCTTGGATTGCGAGTGGGAGACGAAATATTTCACCTCATCAGACTGGCAGTCGGTGAAAATGCCGATGGCCACCGCGCCTAGGCTGTGGGCCGCCAACTCAGCCCAATACCATTCCGGCTTGTTCTCTCCGATAATGGATAATGAATCCCCTCTTTGAAGTCCCAGGGAGGTCAGTCCAAGGCAGAGATCCCGTACCATATTATGGTAGTCTCGCCAGGTGTAGCTTTGCCATATGCCCCGATCCTTGACTCGCATGGCCACTCGGCTACTCCCATGACGACGGGCTTTCTCTCGCAGGCATTTGGGCAGAGTATCCAATATTGGGCTAGAGCTTTGCTGTTCCAAGACTTACTCCTCCCCTAAATAGGCTTGCACAACCCTGGGATCCTGTATAATATCCTCTGGAGGGCCATCAGCAATTTTGGCGCCGAAATCCAATACCACGGTCCGGTCGGCAATATCGAGCACCACATCCATGTCATGCTCCACTATTATCATGGGGATTTTCTGCAATTCAGAAACATCGAGTATAAACCGAGCCATGTCCTCCTTTTCCTCAAGGTTCATACCGGCCATCGGCTCATCAAGGACCAGAAGGGTCGGGTCCATTGCCAGCGCCCTGCCTAGCTCCACACGTTTTCTAACCCCATATGGCAGCATGCCCACAATCTTGTGTCTTTCAGGTTCGATCTCGAGAAAATCTATGATATCCTCCACAACCACTCTGTGACGAATCTCCTCTTTTATAGCAGGCCCGAAAAATATTGAACCCCAGAACGCTCCTCTTTTCATGTGAATGTGGCGAGCCGCCATCAGGTTTTCCAGTACAGTCAAGCCAGTGTAGAGCTCAATATTCTGAAAAGTGCGCGATATTCCCAGCTTGGCCACCCGATGAGGTTGCATCTTGTGAACCGGTTGGCCCTTGAAATGGATTGTTCCTGATTGTCCCCTATAAAAACCGTTCACACAGTTGAGCAAACTTGATTTACCCGCGCCATTGGGACCTATGACGGCTAGAATCTCTTCCTTTTCCACGTGAAGATCTACACCATTGAGAGCCTTCACACCTCCGAAGCTTAGGACAAGATTATGAATCTCCAGAATTTTCTCTGCAGCCATATGGTTCCTCATAATTACAGGGCGAAAACCCTTTGATTACCTATGGTTTTTGAGGGCCAAGGAACTGAATTTCTAATCAGTGTCCGGTTCCTTGCATGTCAAGCCGCGATAAAACATCTCCGCGGCTAAATCCAAAGTGGGCTCTAAATGACTCGGGTCATCCTTTAGAGACGCCTTGCTCTCTTCCCAAAGTATCAATCCTGTAAAAACACCCCAGAGGGTGTCTGCAAGAGCCATGGGGTGAGCTTCTAAGGTTATCTCCGTGTTCGGTGGTTCGGTAATGATCTTTGCGATTGTTCTTATGGCCGTTTGGGACAATTGTATCAATTCGATCCTCACTTCGTCGGAAAGGCCTTTGAGATAATCCCCGGCCTGAATCTGAAACAGGAACCTCACGGCAAAGGGATCATATCTATACATCTTTAGGAAAACCCGGACACATTCCCGAATCTTCTCTTTCAAAGAAAGAATCTCGTTTTGCGCCAGCCTCTCCAAGTTTTCGTTGAGAAACTTGAGGATCTTCATATTTAGACTGAAATAGATCTCATCTTTGCTCTTGAAGTAGAGATACAGGGTTCCTGCGCTCAATTCCGCTTCCATAGCAATTTCTTCAATGGTGGCGCCTTTAAAACCTTGGCGAGAAAAGACCTTCCTAGCGGCATCCAAGATCTCCTTCCGCCTCTTCCGCCTCTCCCGCTCTCGTCTTTCGGGTGTGCCCATGGTTTTATACCAGTTCTCAAAATTAAACGCGAAATGGCTCATAAAAATATGCCCATAAT
>CAZFJT010000606.1:0-2747 GCA_964519135.1 uncultured Syntrophales bacterium
AGCTAAAGGTATCCATTCTGACCAACAAGGATGTGGAAAAAATGGGTAACGCTTCGGAAATCATGGATAGGACCGATGTGATAATCATAGATGTTATGATACAGGAGCTTGTGGATTTCCTCATGGAAAATGTTGATCCCAAAAATAAACCAGTCTATGCGGTGCGAGGATCCAGGAATGACAAAGCGTTGGAACGTGAGGGCGTGATCTTTGACGATGAGCTAAAGGTCTATTACCATCATCTGCAATCAAAGAATATCCAGAGCATGATTTTAAAGGTGGCCAACAAAGAATTTGATCGTTTCATTCTCTATGAAAAGGTTAAGGAGGCGCCTGAGTTGGGGCTTTATCATCCGGATTCAGCAGCGTTATTTGAAACCACGGAGGACTATTTCAGGTGGTACGGAACAACGCCCGCATACAAACCCCAGGCGCCTGTAGTTGCTGTAATGACATACACACACAGGCCTGGCGCCGGACAGACCGAACACATTGACCATGTTATCCGAAGGCTCGAAAAACAGGGCTTCAATGTGATGTCCCCATTCGGTTGGGACCCTGATGTTCTGCATAAGCTTTGCAGGGATAAGCAGGGAAAGCCGTATATGGACGCAATTCTCGCTTTTTCGTTAAAATTCCAGTCTGCGCTGAATGAAAAGGTGTTTGATACTATCAAATCCCTGGATGTTCCCGTATTCAACGCTCTGAACCTCTACTACAGTTCAATAAAGGAATGGAGGATAGACCCGGCCGGTCTCAAGCCCCTTGAGGTGGGTTGGGCCATTGCAAATCCGGAGATCAGCGGCTTAATAGAGCCAACCGCGGCCTCAGGTAAGGTAAGGATCGGTGAAGATGATTCCAAAAAAGATGTATTTATACATGAGGCAATAGAGGAAAATCTGGAGGTCCTTGCGCCAAGGATCAAGCAGTGGATTTCGCTTCGGAAAAAGCCCAACAAGGATAAAAGGGTAGTGATACTGATTTATAACAATTCACCTGGAAAGCAAAACATCGGCGCAAGCTACCTCAATGTCATTAACAGCCTTCATTCAATTCTGTCCCATCTTAACGACAAGGGATACAAGATTCCCGACAAGAATATTATCAGCCGGACTGCAATCAGGGACCTGATCATCAAGGGCGCGAGGAACATCGGAGCGTGGGCGCCTGGAGAGCTGGAGGAATTCCTGGTGAATGACAAGGTCATAAGAGTTCCAATATCCACTTATAAAACGTGGTATTCCAGACTCCCGAAAGACTTCAGAAACCAGGTGGAGGAACAATGGGGACAAGTGGATGATTCAAATATAATGGCTAGGGATGGTCACATAATCATTCCAGGAATCAAACTTGGGAATATAATGATCATGCCCGAGCCTTCCAGGGGATATGTGGCCGATCCCATGAAGCTGTACCATTCACCGACCCTAATGCCCCATCACCAGTATATTGCCGCGTATCTATGGATGAAAGAGGGATTCAACGCCGACGCCCAGATACACCTTGGAACCCATGGGACCCATGAATGGCTTCCAGGAAAGCAGGCCGGTCTCAGCCCAAGTTGCCCGCCGGATGTTCTTATCACTGACATCCCAAGCCTGTACCCGTACATAGTGGATGATGTTGGTGAAGGCATACAGGCAAAGCGTAGGGGCAGAGCAGCGGTGGTGGATCATCTGATTCCCGCGGTGAAGGAAGGCGGTCTGTACAAAGAGTATAGTGAACTCTACGCAATGATAAGCCAATACTATACTGCTCGGTCCTCCGGAGGAGACGCGGCTGAACTCAGATTGGACAATATCAGGGAGTTGGCCCGGGAGCTTGGTATATTAAGGGATGTTGGCCTCTCGGAAATTGATGAGGGATCATTGGAAAAGCTGGAGCAGTACCTCATAGAGATGAAAGGCAATTTCATGCCCTACGGCCTGCACACATTCGGCGGAACACCTGAACCTGAGGCAGTGGAAGAGACCGTAAACTTCATATTGAAGACGCATCCCCAAAGGGACAAGAAGAATATATTAAAACGACTAACAGACTCCGGGGTTCTTGAGAATCAGCGTTTGGCCCATGGCCTGGAAGGTGGGTACATACCCCCGGGCACAGGCAATGATCCCTTCCGCAATCCTGAGGCGATACCCACAGGAAAGAATTTCTACGGTTTCGATCCAGCCAAGATTCCGTCAAAGGCCGCTTACGAGCTAGGGAAAAGGGCCGCGGAGGATCTTATAAATAGAAGCCTTGAGCAATCAAACACATATCCCCAAAAAGTGGCAATCGTTTTATGGGCTACTGAGACCATAAGAAACGAGGGGATAAACGAGTCCACCATACTCCATTTGCTCGGGATGAAGCCCAAGTGGGACAAAGGCGGCAGGGTCACGGATGTTGTTCCAATACCGGGTAATATACTTAAAAGGCCCAGAATAGATGTTCTAATTGACGCTTCAGGTCTATACAGGGACCTTTTTCCGAACATGCTCCAATATCTGGACAAGGCCATACAAAAGGCGATGGTCCTTACTGATGTGGAGAACCTCATAAGTCAGAACAGCGAAAAAATAAGAGCGGATCTTATGGCAAAGGGGTATTCCCAAGAGGAGGCCGAGAAGTCCTCTAAACTAAGGATATTCTCAGAAAGGCCAGGAAATTATGGGAACAGGGTCACTGAGATAACATCCGCCTCAGGCCTATGGGAAAAGGATGATGAGATAGCCAAGGCCTTCGAAAAGCACACGGGGTACGCC
>CAZFJT010000607.1:0-2742 GCA_964519135.1 uncultured Syntrophales bacterium
TCCATGTTCTTGGATTCGACTCTTATCCCGCTGAAATTAGAGGTTTCGGAAGATGTGTCACCAGGTCCAGGATCGGGTCGGAAGAGATCCTTGCATTGACCGATACCACCCATGTGCTCATATCCCTGGACGATGAGCAGTCCAAATCTAGAATACCTTTTTTGGATAAGGATTCAGCGGTCTTTTTCGATAACAACCCGCCCTCTTATGTTGACGAGGGCCATTCCATTGCGGCCCAGGTAAGGCCGGGAGTGATGCTTTATGGCATACCTTTCGCGGATTTGGCCACAGCCGCGGCCGGAACACCAAGAGGGAAGAACCTTACCGCTTTGGGCGGTTTTGCCGCTGTGTATGGCATGAACGCTGATCTATTGCGAAATGTGATCACAAAGAAGTTCTCCTCCAAAGGGGAAAAGGTGGTTAAAGCCAATATCAAGAGCTTTGAGGCAGGCTATGAATATGCTATGGAGCATTTTTCCGATTACCTGAAGAATAGTCTCGGTAATAACGTGGAATCCTCTGATGAAAAGAGGGTTATGTATTCAGGCAATCTCGCCATAGGAAAAGCCGCGCTGGACGCTGATCTGAAATTGTACTTCGGCTATCCTATCACCCCGGCTACCCCGATAATGGAGTATCTGGCCAAAGAATTGCCCAAAAAGGATGGAAAAGTCATTCAAATGGAGGACGAGATCTCTTCAATCGCGGCTGTTCTCGGGTCATACTTTGCAGGCGCCAGGAGCATGACCGCCACATCAGGCCCTGGTTTGGCCCTGATGACCGAGCTGATAACCTGGGGAGTGATGACTGAGACCCCGGCCGTCATACTCGACGCGCAAAGGGGAGGACCGGCCACAGGCCTGCCCACTAAAACAGAGCAATCTGACCTCCACGCGGCGGTATTCGGAGGACCTGGTGATTCCCCGAGAATCGTAATAGCCCCGACCAACGTGTCCGAATGTTACCACCATACCTTAAAGAGCTTCCAATTGGCTGAGAAGTATCAAACGCCCGTTATTGTGCTCACTGACTTCTTCCTGGACAACAGGGTGGAGAACATTATCGAGCCTGAGGCTTCTGAAGCTGAGAAGGCTAACGGCAATATTGTACCGGATGATTCAACTAAATATAATTATGAGCGATTCAGCAACACTGATTCCGGCATATCTCCAAGGTCCGTCCCTGGTATGGAAGGATTTGTGTTCACAGCAACAGGACTTGAACACACAACATCAGGCACACCCAGTTACGAGTCTGAAAATCACAAGATCATGTGCGCAAAAAGGGAAAGAAAGATAAATCGCGGCCTTGAAGATCTACCCACTCCCATAGAATATTTTAATGAAGAACAAACTCCTGATGTGGGAGTAATCGGCTGGGGTTCCACGTTCGGATCTGTTCTGGAGGCTGTTGACATAGTTCGCAGGAACGGAATTAAGGCCCAGGCCCTGAAGATAATATCCATCTACCCTTATCATGAAGCCGAGATCAGGACGTTCATGTCAAAGTGTAAAGATGTTCTGATTCCCGAGCTGAACCATTCAGGTCAACTAGCCAATCTCATCGGCCATTTATATAACAAAGATGTGATTCGTCTCAGCAGCGCGGCTGCTCTGCCAATGACACCGCAGGAGATAGCCCTAAAGATAGAGAGCATTGTGGAGGCAAGCAAATGAAGACTGAGGCCAGAGCCTTATCAGCCCAAATTGAACACATCAAGGATTCAGGAAGATTTGACGCCAGATCTGAGGCTCTTCCCACATGGTGCCCTGGTTGCGGTTACTTTGGAATTCACCAGGGCCTTAACTCATGTATAAAAGAATTGGGGCTTCCGGCCCATAAGGTTGTGACAGTATCCGGAATAGGTTGCGCGGGCAGGTATCCGTTCTTTTCCAGCTCGTACGGGCTACATACCGTTCACGGTAGGGCGTTGCCTGTAGCCACAGGAATAAAGCTTGCCAATCCTGAATTGACCGTTTTCGTGGTTGGAGGGGATGGCGACGGTCTTGCCATTGGCGGAGGTCATCTTCCCCACGTTTCAAGGCGAAACATAGACATAAATTATGTCCTGTTCGATAATTCCATATACGGCCTCACAAAAGGCCAGCCTTCGCCCAGCTCCCCAATAGGAACTCAGACAAAGGCCAGTCCCGGCGGAACTGAGGACAACCCTCTGAACGCCACTCTACTTGCCCTAAGCCATGGCGCCTCATACATAGCCAGGCTTTTTGCAGGCGATCCCCAGGGAATAGCAGAGGCCCTTAAGGAAGGCGTCCAGCGGAGAGGTTTCAGCTTTTTCCACGTTTACACTAGCTGTGTAACATTTGATAAGAAGTTCAAGACCTGGAACAATCTCAAGGAGCTGGTCCATCCACTACCAGGGGGCTATGATCCCCATGACAGGATTCAAGCCTTTAAGATGGTACTTGAGGACGATTATAGTCTGGGCGTAATTTACAGGAACGATTAATTATGGGGATAATGCTTCCATTATTATATAAGCCCCTGTAAATAAAGGTATTAGTGAATCTGAAACAACTTAACGCCATCACCTGCTCATACCAACTCCAGTCACATAAAGCGACAACCAAGCATGAAAGTCATCTGCTGTTGCTAAACATTCCGGGACTGCGTCTCGGTTACAGCTTCCAAGAGCGCACATTGCGCAATCTTCAGGAGGGGAATTGCTGCGCGTAGGGCGATAACTCCTTCGATCAGCGCCTCAAAATCTTATGAATGGAG
>CAZFJT010000608.1:0-2188 GCA_964519135.1 uncultured Syntrophales bacterium
CCATGGCCCTTTGTGAAACAATCGCGTCTTTATCTTTCATATGCCTTCTCCGATTGCGCTTAAGTAAGGCCCCACATAATATCAGTTTGACGCCGTGCGGCAAATAGACAGTTCGAATATCCCAATTTAACAATTGATTTTCACCGGATGTCCTGTTAGGAATGTCTCGAAGAGTCCTTGGGGCGTACGTTAAAGCTCGCTCCATGGCATAATGTTCTTTGCCGGGCTATCTGGATCAATTAATGGTCAAAGTCTGTAAAAAGGATTTCAGCCAACGGCTCGATTCACAAGGATTTAGGAAAGTGGGCCATAGGGCGATTACGTAATAGTTGGACAATTGCTTTGAGATTCTCCTTGGGGTACTATACGGTACATGGAACTGTTCATACATTTGAAATCAAGATCACGGATATTCGTCACATTACTTGGGATATTGATTTTTGCTCTGTACGGCCAATGCAAGGCCGAGACCAGGTTCGGATATGAGGATTCCACTGGCGCTTTTGTCCCAAAAGTAACAGTAGAATTAGACAAAAAGAATATTAAAATAGAAAAAGTCAAACCCACCGAAAAATTCAGATCCATAGAAATACGCATCAATCCCAGAAACAGCGACCTTCGTGACAACAAGAGCTTGCTCCAAATAGTTTGGATTAATCAAGCCGGAGAAGTCGGGCGGCCAATTCCTTTCACAGATCCAAGAAGATATGTTCACGATAATATAGCTTTTAGAGACACAATGACCAAATCCAAAGCCCTAAAGATAATCGATGAGAGCAATAAGGCGCTTTTCAGGAATCAAGAATTCAGGGATCTTTTTCTCCTATTTGTGAACAATAAGGAGCTTACTCCAGAAGAAGAAGGCTCGGAAAGCGGCGCGGGTGTCAGCTTACCGGAACCCCAGGAAAAAAGGATTATTGTAGACAGTAATTCCATTGAATTCAACACCATCTCCAGCTTAAAACGCGGGATAACAATTAACATTGACAATCCCACCGGTTTCCACCAAATCATAGGCCTGGAATTTCCTGACAGCAAATTGTTTTACATGAGAAAGGTACACTGGAGACCAGAGCAAACCGAGGTCCCTGAAGCTGATTGGGACAATATATCTATTCCACCAAACTCGGGCTTATTTATTGTTGTCATCCCGGAACCCAGGCCATTGGCGCTGTCCCAGTTGCACGGCGCTGAAATTGCATTGAAAGTTTACGATGGGACCCAGATTGCGGAATTAATACGAATTCCCATATCCATCAGCCGGGAACTGAGGATGCCTGATTCCAACGATTCAGGAGAGATAAATGGCGGCTCAGATCAAGGGGTTGGCTTCATACCGCCTGATCAGGGTGATGTACAAACAACTGAACCTGAACCTGTTGAAAATCCAGATCCCGCTCCGAATGAAACGCCCAACGCGGCTCATGCCCAGGGTATAGGCTTAACGGCTTGGGCGGCCATCATCGTGGCTGTTACAGTCTCTATTTTTGTGGGTTTATATGTAGTATTCTTTGTATTACCAAAGATTCAGGCCCTGGAAGACAGGCTGGCAAAGAATGAGATGTTCCTCCACGGGAGCAGAGAGGCCATCAGGGAAGAGCTTGAGATTACAAAAGAAGAGATCCTGAAACAATGCCTTTCGGAATCTTCCGAGAAATAGCCGATAAGAGTGGGATCTGGCTTGGAAAAGTTTTACACTACTTTTGAAGTGTTAGATTTCTTTTTGAATCGTGGCTATGAATATTTCTCCTGATTCGATTTTTAGGAGGTGGAGTTGTTCAATAAACCTGCCACAAGGTTTTTTCTCACGTCTGGAAAGGGTGAGGGAACCACAACATTAAACGCCTTTGACGCTGCTCTCCTGGACGCGGGAATTGGAGATACCAACCTCGTCAGACTGAGTAGCATTCTGCCTCCATCATGCCAGGAGATAGATCCGATTAAATTACCAAAGGGCGCCCTCGTTCCATTGGCTTACGGTCAAATGACCAGTTCCGGTCCAGGGACTGTGATTTCCGCTTCAGTGGCGGTGGGGGTGCCTGAGGACCACAACGAGGCTGGTTTGATAATGGAATGCGCTCGCATTGGAGATGTCTCGGCATGCGAACAATCCGTCAAACAAATGGTAATAGAGGGTATGGACAAGATAAGCGGCAAGACAATGCACGATCTGATAGTGGCCTCAGCC
>CAZFJT010000608.1:2198-2740 GCA_964519135.1 uncultured Syntrophales bacterium
CAGAAAGAATAGAATTATTAAAATATATGTTGGGCAATAAAATTAAAGATATTAAAGTGGCCTCAGCCACCTGTGTGGTAAATGAGGTTGGGGCTGTTTTCGCTGCGGTGGTTTTATGTCCTTAGAATCAGGATCCTGGCGAATAGAATTCTTTGAAGACAATACCGCGTTCGGGGCAAAATGCTCGGAGAAACTTCACGATCATGTCAGCAAGTTCCAAAGGGTTGAAGTGTACGACACTGTTTTTATGGGGCGGATACTGCTCCTTGGGGATTGCTTCATGGTCACTGAAAGGGACTCGTTCATATACCATGAAATGCTCACACATCCCGCGGTATCTGTGGTTGGGGCCCCAAAATCGGCCCTTGTCATAGGAGGGGGCGACGGCGGCGCGATAACGGAACTTTGCAAGTACGACAGTATTGAATCTTTGACCTTATGTGAAATAGACCCTGAGGTCATAGAGGTAAGCAGAAAGTACTTTCCCAATATCTCCGCAGGCCTGGATGATCCTCGAGTAACCGTCAGGACAGAGGACGCAG
>CAZFJT010000609.1:0-1055 GCA_964519135.1 uncultured Syntrophales bacterium
GGTTACTACTTCCAAATCTTGAGCAGAGGTCAAGAGGACTCTTGAACCTTGGGGCTCACCGGTAATTGCGAAGACCATGTCTCTGCCAAGGGAACCCAACACTGTTATGACCAGAACGTTTGAGCAGTATCCATGCCTTCCTCCCGTCAACCAATGGACAGTTTCTTCTGATCTCCCTAGGATTTTTTGGCCCAGGTCACCAGAAGCCCAGAAGCCACAAGAAGTGCTGGGATCGAAGCCTGACAAATCATCGGTAACGAGCTGAACGTAAGCCGCCTTGTCTGTATCAATTTGAAAAAGACCTTCTTCCACCGGAAGACCTTGTGTTCGGCTAGGCAGTTCAAGATCCAATGGTCCTTGGGAAAGCAATCTGATGTAATCCTGAACAAACCTCCAAAGCGTTCGGCGATACCCGACCGCTATTTGCCCCAACAAGCCTTGCTTGTAGGCCAGGGTGAGGATGAAATGCCTTATGGCGTGCATTATTGAGGCGGGGGAAACGACGACCAATTGGTCCTTGATCCGTGCCAGGGGCTTGAGAAGAAGTGGGTTGTTTTCAGGGTCTCCGGCGCCTGGATACTCCCGACCAAGCTCTATCTCAAACACATCAAGTGATGCTGAATTGAATCCCACCCGTGAAGAGAGCTGTCGTAGCTGTTCCTCGGAGAAAGATACCGCCCGTGCCAAACCGTCGAGTATCTCCTCACTCGGAACCTCTATGTCTGCTCTAAAGTTGTTCGGGCTGTCCATATACCTGGTATGGCCTAACCTCAGAGCAATCTGATGACTGAGCGCGAGCAACGAAGCAGAAGCCTCGGCTACTTCTCCAAAAAAGGATCGAGGTAAATCGCAATGCTCACTGGACATATACGTAAACAGGCCTTTGAGTATATACGCTCCATCAGGATTGATGCCCGGATACACAATAGCATCGCCAGCAAAGGACACGATATTATCTGTGAAAGGGCCAGCCAGAGGGTCTTCCAGACTCCCCAAGGGTCCCCCTGAGGGGAATAACCCATTCAGAAGCTCCCCAAGCGCTTCACTTCCAGGTT
>CAZFJT010000609.1:1065-2739 GCA_964519135.1 uncultured Syntrophales bacterium
GTTTCTCTGTCCCCCATGAAGACACGGAGCACGCGGTCCTGGCAGCTTCGTCCAGGCGGGCTGTATGGGCTTGATTAGGCGGCCACACCTGAAGACCTCCAAGTCTTGAAATCATCGCCATCGCATCATATTTGGCCAGTTCGTACTCCACGGCTGAGAGACCTCGCAATCAGAATTCCGGCATGAACAAGCGTGGGGGCCACGTGCCTATCAATTTACGTCTATCGTGCTTCCTTGTGTCTGTCAAGGTCGGTGCACCTCGTTAAGGCTTAGAATGAATAGGTAAGCCAGACAAAAGCAAGTGGATCAAAGGTCCGCTAAGGGCCTTGCTCGGTGAGCCGGTCACGACAAGAGCCAGAGGCGCCCTGGCAAAGATCAGACAAAAATCTTTGGATACATGTCTCTCAGAGAGAAATCTAGTGAATCCATACCAGGACCCCGCCGGCCTGTCATATTGACCCCCTCGTGGGACCCTGAGGGCCAAATGGGGTCCACGGGTTCTTCTCGAGGTTCGTCATTATTCTAAGAATTAAGAGGGATTGCGATGAGCCGTACAACAAAAAACCCCTGATGAAGGGGTTGGGTGGTGGAGATGAAGGGATTTGAACCCTCGACCCCCGCGTTGCGAAGGCAGTGCCAGGGGCAATAACTACGAGAGCTTATCGAAAAACCTCAGTGATTTCAATCCCCGTCGATCCCTCGTAGTCCTCTTCGATCCCCCGGAGTCCTTCAAAATGTTAACACCATGTTAACAAGGTCTGCCCAACGCTGATCCCCTCGATCAGCGATCCATCCACAGTTCACACAAACTCAATTTGTTTCTCAGTACACGTCAACTTGGACGTTCTGATGAAGCTTTCCCATCATTTCTGAGCCTGGATCTCGACATATGAAGTGCGAGACCAAAGCGCAAACAGTAGCGGTGCGGCTGGAGTACGTCCGCTGACTAACAAAGAGGATTGAGGAGGATTCCAAAATGACAAAACATGAATTAGAAACTGGCCGGGTTCTCAGCTTCCAATGCCCTAAGTGCGGACATGAATGGCTGCGAAGTCACTTCAAGTCTGAAATTCAGGTCGATGAGGTCTGTGAAAGCGGGTACGTCTATTTTGGTACCACGCTTCATGACGCAGTGATTGACTACCACTGCGCAGAATGCGGCTTCGTGATTGCGGACGAAGATGGCAAGGAGATTACCGACCGCAAAATAGCTCATTGGTTGATGACTCATTGCCCTCAGGAGGATTCGGAGTCAGAACTTCCGGAAGGTTCTGGCGCTGAAGCTTCGACTTCTTCTGAAAGAGAGAAATAGCAACTGAGTCGAGCCCTAAAGACCTCTTCCGATGCCCAATTTCCCGGAGAGGTCGCCCCATCCACCGGAAACCTCCGATACATGGGAAGTCCGTTGCCAACATCGCTCAGATAGCCTCTCAAGGGCCTTCTCGTACATTTCCGTGATTTCGGTGTCGTGAAGGTTCGCGAGTAAAAAGGACATCCTCAAGGAGAATTGTGCATGACGCCTGAAAGAAGCGCCAAATAATAATTATTATTTAGTATATTAGGTAAAATGGCCTTAACATAATATGCCCGGGCCGAAAACCTAGCTTAGAATTGATTTGAGAGCCCTTCTGGTTCGATTCCCAGGCGCATTACAATCCCCGATTTGCTGAGAGC
>CAZFJT010000610.1:0-2111 GCA_964519135.1 uncultured Syntrophales bacterium
GTTCAAGGTGGCCCCTTTTAAGGCTCAGAACATGTCATTGAATTCCTTTGTCACATCTCAAGGCAAAGAGATGGGGAGGGCCCAGGTGGTCCAGGCCCAGGCTTGCGGTTTGGCGCCGGATGTTCGAATGAACCCTATACTCTTGAAACCAACAGGGGATACAGGGAGCCAGGTGATTGTTATGGGAGAGCCTGTGGGTAATATGAATGTCTCTGAGTATGTGGAATTCAAACCAAATGCGTTGAAGCAGGTTCATGAGGCGTACGATTCCCTGGCCGATCAGCATGACGTTATGGTCCTTGAGGGCGCGGGAAGCCCTGCTGAAGTGAATCTTAAAAGTCACGATATAGTTAATATGACCATGGCCGAATATGCGAATGCGAATACGCTTCTTGTTGGGGACATTGACAGAGGCGGAGTGTTCGCGTCATTCATAGGTGTCATGGAAACACTTAGTCAATGGGAAAGGAAGCTCGTGGCCGGCTTTGTGGTGAATCGTTTCAGGGGTGATCCGTCCCTGCTCGATTCCGCATACGCTTATACTCAGGCCCATACCGGCAAGCCCACACTTGGACTTATTCCTTACATCAGTAATCTTGGTCTCCCAGAAGAGGACTCAGTGTCATTTAAGGCCCGCTCTATTGACGGAAGGTCTGTGAAAGATGGAGATCAATGCAATGGAACAGTTGAGATAGCCCTGATAGACCTTCCGCATATATCCAATTTCACGGACATGGATTGCTTTGATGTTGAACCGGACGTTATGGTTAGTATTGTTAAGAAACCGGATGACTTGAAAGAGCCGGACGCTATAGTTTTACCAGGCAGTAAGAATGTGATCGGAGACCTTAAATATTTGCGGTCAACAGGGCTTGATAAAAGGATTCGTGAACTTGTCTCAACGCACAGAGTCGAGCTGGTTGGGATTTGCGGCGGATTTCAAATGCTTGGAGAGTCAATCAATGATCCCTTGGCCATAGAGTCTCCGGACCCTCTAATTAATGGACTTGGGCTGCTCAATTGCTCCACTGTGATGGACAGGCGTAAAAAGCTTACTTTGACTTCAGGGATCCATTTGGATTCCAAGGAGAAGGTTTCAGGCTATGAGATACACCACGGTGTTACTGAAAGGGCCCAATTGGCGCCTGCCCTGGATCTTGGGCAAGGAAACTACGATGGCGCAAGGTCTGAAGATGGAATGGTGTGGGGCGCTTATATGCATGGAGTGTTTGATTCCGACCTATTCAGGCGATGGTTCGTGAATAAACTTAGAAAAAGAAAAGGACTGGATGAAATAACCGGTGTTCCTAACGCATACGACCTTGAGCCGGCTTTCAAAAGGCTTGCGGATATTGTCAGAGAAGGATTGGACATGCGAGAAGTTTACAGGCTGGCCGGTTTATGACCCCCCTGGAATATTTGTTGATCGTGGCGTTTGTACTGGACCTGCTTATTGGCGACCCCAGATGGGCCCCCCATCCGGTGAGATGGATCGGCGCACTGGCCTCAAGCCTTGAACAGCCCTTTAGGCGCATTGGTATTCACATCAAGCTATCAGGGTTGATCATCGCGTTGATTGTCATTATCACCACAGGAATGATCACCCTATTGGTAATATGGGGAGCATACATAGTTCATCCGTTGGTAGGAGATATTATAAGCGTTATTGTCATGTACTGGGGGTTTGCGACCAGGGACCTGTACGATCATTGCAAATCCGTACTTGACGCTCTGAGCAAGGGTGATATTGCCCAAGCAAGGGTTCAGGTGGGAATGATATGTGGAAGGGATACGGATTCATTGGATTCTGAGGGGATCTCCAGGGCCACAGTGGAAAGCGCGGCTGAAAATCTCGTGGACGGAGTGACCGCGCCTCTGTTTTACGCGGCCTTGGGTGGTCCTGTGGCTCTTATGATGTACAAGGCGGTCAGCACCCTTGATTCCACATTTGGATACAAGAATCAAAGATATATCGAATTTGGATGGGCCTCAGCAAGGATCGACGATATTGCGGCTTTTATTCCAAGCAGATTATCAGGTATGGTAATTCCTTTCGCGGCCGGACTGATCGGTCTGAGTATGATAGGATCATACCGAATATTCTTTAGGGA
>CAZFJT010000610.1:2121-2721 GCA_964519135.1 uncultured Syntrophales bacterium
CTTTAGGGATCGTCTAAAACATCCCAGCCCAAACGCGGGTCATGGTGAAGCCGCGTTTGCGGGCGCGATTGGCGTGGCTTTGGGTGGGGAAAGCGTTTATGGTGGGAAGGTATCAATTAAGCCTTTAATTGGAGATCCCATTAATAAAATGGGGCCTGAGATGATCCACAGGGCAAACAGACTTCTGATTGCTTCGTCGGTAATGTTCCTGTTCCTTATGGTTATGGCTCGTTATTTTTTCAGAATATATCTTGGGTTTTAGGTGTTTTTCTATTGGTGTGGCAGTCGAACATTTGATTATATAGCTTGGTTAAAATGATGAGGGCATAATATGACATTAAACAATCTAGGATACTTCTTTGAACCAACTAGCTTGGCCTTGATAGGCGCCACTGAGAAGCTCGGATTCGGTTATGGCCAGACAAAAACACTTGTTGAGAGATGGGGACACAATTCCCTGTATCTGGTCAATAGGTCATCTTCAGAAGTGTTCGGAGTCCGTACATACAAGGATATAGATGATGTCCCAGGTCAGCCGGAGTTGGCGGTAATTATGGTCCCATCCCATGTTGTTCCCCAGGTGATCAGACAGTGCGGCGC
>CAZFJT010000611.1:0-2706 GCA_964519135.1 uncultured Syntrophales bacterium
ATGTTATAGAGAACATGATTCTCGTACGGCTGCAAGGGGTGATCACACGCGCGGAGCATCACCTGGCTACCAGTGGTGATGCAGGCAAGGGCAGAGAGCTAATCAAACAAACGAGGATGGAACTTATAGAAAAGGCGCGCCCCCTACTGGAATCAGTAATCGAATCCATTGTAGGTCAACCAGTTCTAAGCCTTCACACGGACATCAGCACTCGAACGGGTGAGCGGGTGATCATCTTCACTCTTGAGAGGGAACCTTGTCTAGATCAAGCCATTAAATCAAATAGTTAGCCTCGCAGATCGTTTCTGCGCTTGACAGAAGTATTCGATCGAATAAGATGACACTTGGACGGCAGGGACCGAGGGGATTGCGGAATTTCAATCTGCTCGGAAAAAGCTAGGCCTCAAGGGAATTTCACCAGAGGCGGTTTTCCATGTCGCCGAACATATAACGGAATATAGTCCGACCGGGCTCTCGTCTGAGAGAGCGGTGGCCGGAAATGAAAGCCGAATTATCACCTGAACAGGTGGCGTTCGGCTTTTTTGTTTTGGCTGGGAAGTCCTCTTGGCTGGCATGATAAGGAGAAGAGGGAGGCAATGGTTCCCAAACGCTACGAGATAGAAGGCAAGCAAATCATTCTTCATACCGAGGGCACAATCTGCACAACAGGAAGAGAAATCCTCCAAGCAAAGGTTTTTCAGCGGTTGGTAAACCTGTTCTGCCAGCAACTTTGGGAGCAGGAGTCTCCTTTAATAGAGCCATTGCTCCGCGTAGGCCGAGATGGAAAGAATTGGAACCGGGTTGGCAATCTACTTCGGTCACTGGCTGAGACTCCTCTGGAACAGGTCGCGGGCATCCTTCCCGGGGCGGACGGTTTTCTCGACACTAATAATCGTCACAGGCTGCACGAATTTGTAGAAAGATTTTATGATTTCTGGCGATCCTTTGATCGTTTCCTTGTTTTGCGCTTAGATCCGGAACCCGGCAGCGCCGATCACCGGCCTTACCGATCCTTCAACGCCACGCTTGAAGATTTCACTCTGGCGGTGAGGTATGTATATCGAGACCTCTGCGAGAATATCACCGGTAAAAGACCGCGTGTTTATCGGCAGGTCTCAGCAGGCTGCCATGTAGGAGTCATTGCGGTAAAAGGAACTTCCCGGATGCCCGAGGAGTGCGCAAAACTCCTTAAAGACATATCGTTCATTCGCCAGGTATGGATTACGCCTCCTCTTATGATAGACCCGCCCGCGGAAAGACTTGCAGGGCAATTCAAGAAGGTCGACAAGAATCCGGTGGTCGAGCTTTCTCTGACAGTCGAGAAATGGCTATGCTATCCGGCCCAGGTCGGACCTCTTGTAATCTTTATCTATTTTCATGATCGCTTCATGGGCCTAGGTTGCGCGCTTGCCAATTTGTTCGAGGTGGCCGCAGACGACCAGATTGCTCAGGGTCCTGACGCTATCTACCTCTTTGGAGCCCCGTCCGAGAAACTGAGCAACTTCGGGGACCTTTCTGCGGTTTTTTACGACGATGATGAGAACAATCTTGTGGTCGGCGCAGTTCCAGGGGAAGATCGCTTCGGGCATTTCGGATATTTAAGGCAAATGACGCTTACCCTTCACAACATTGTGATGATGAAGCGTGGCCGCATGCCTTATCAAGGCATAATGGTCGGTATAACACTGAAGGGTGGAGTTACTGCAAACGTCCTCATAGTCGGCGGTACGGCCGCGGGTAAATCAGAATCTTTGGAAGCCTTCCGCTTTGTGGGACGAGAGCATATCCGAGAATTCAGAGTAATAGCCCACAGCATGGGGTCTATGGAAATCATGAATGAAGGCCCCATTGTAGCGTATGGAAGCGAAACAGGGGCGTTCGTGGGACTCGACGATCTGCAAAAGGGATACACTTTTGGACAGATTGACTATTCTATCATCATGGGCCCGCACAAGGGTAACGCCGGTGTTGTCCTCCCGATCACTACACTTGATGAAGTATTGAAAGGGTATCCAGTCGACTACCTTCTGTACGCAAACAACTATGAAGCAGTCGACGATAACCATCCCGCCCTGGAAAGATTCGCAGATTCGGATCGGGCTTTAGCGGTGTTCCGTGAAGGCGCCGCAATTTCCAAAGAAAGCGCGACCTCCAAGCAATTGGTTCACACCTTTTTTGCAAACAGATTTGGACCACCACAATATCCAGAACTCTATGACGA
This sequence comes from uncultured Syntrophales bacterium, assembly GCA_964519135.1. Lineage (GTDB taxonomy): Bacteria > Desulfobacterota > Desulfomonilia > Desulfomonilales > Desulfomonilaceae > CAZFJT01. The sequence continues at coordinate 2,222 of CAZFJT010000611.1, forward strand.
TTTGGCAAGAAAGCTTTTTCAGAATGCTTTTGAGACAGGTGTTTATGTGGGACAACTCCGGACCGGACTCGCTATAGAGGAATACCAAAAGCAAGGTCCGCTGGAAGCCGCCAAGGCTCTATTTCAACAAATATTGAGCACAGAGGCGAGAAAATGACCATTTCACCGAAATCAAGCCTTTTACGCCAAAAGAGCGCAGGAGCATTGGCGAAAACTGTGAGACAGAGGAGATAATACATGGAAGTAAAGAAGTTGGCCGTTATTGGAGCTGGAGTTATGGGATCCGGCATCGCACGAGTAGCTGCCCAGTCAGGTCTTGAGGTGAATTTGATGGACCGAGATCCGCTTAATCTTGCCAGAGGTTTTGAGGACATTGATAAGTATCTTAAGATACATGAGGAAAAAGGTAGGTTAACTGCCTCGGATTCGCAAGCCGTGCGGAAGAGAATCCACGCTTCGGAGACTCTTGAGGGCGCTACAGGGGA
>CAZFJT010000612.1:0-2695 GCA_964519135.1 uncultured Syntrophales bacterium
GAGTTCTATGTGAATCACTATTCTTCCGTATTCCCTGTTCAGGTCATCAAGCCGGGGATCTTCTTCCACTTTCTCAAGTTTTTCCAAGGCGAATTTCGCATTAAGTTCCGTTAATATATAGAGATTTATATGATCATCCACCTCTTGTTCAGGATCTGACATTGTGCTGAGGACGAGTCTCTCTTGCTTAAATAGTTCTCTTATTACACTGTGCGCCATTAAAATTATTGGTATGAGATCCCTATTATTTCTCAGGAAATTGTTGACTCGCGTTGGTGAAGGGATGGAAAAATATTTCTCTATTAATGAGTACTGCTGCCCATATCCGCTGCTATGGACTAGATACCCTAAGCTGTCTAGGCTTGTCTCTTGACTGTAATGTGACATATCGTTACTTGTGACCGAACAGTTTCATGAGTTGAAAGCAGAAAATCTAATAATGTTTTTGGCTTATTAATAATCTGGTTACCTTACTTCCTAGACTGAAGTATAACATAGAGTGCGAACCGCCACAACATCGCGAAAAAACGTCCCTGTCAATAATATGACGTGTAATGAGTCTATGCCTATATATATTTACTATAATATACGTCTATAAGTCTTAACATTTGTATTAGACGATGCGGTTTGTTTGTGAGTAGTAATTCCGCAACTGGACTTTATGCCAGTGTGGGATTTCACGGATACTGGGAAAGATCTAGAAAATGATTCGCTGATAAAGGGAAATGATCGGATTAGAGTTGAAATTTGTTGGGTCTTGAATCTGTATTTACTTGACAATGATTTTAGAGGGCTATAACATATACTGGATTGTATTGGTTCCCCCTCGAATCCTTTCGGAATGACGGGCGGAGTGATAAGGCTACAACCAGGACTGTGATGCGCCCGTAACGTGGATTTTAAGCCAATAGACCAGCCTATAAATCCCGAGTACAGATCGATCCCAGGTCCCACAACCAAAGCTCCATAAGAACAAATGTGAGCCATCGCAGAAGGATTTTTTTGATGACCATGAACATTTACGTCGGTAACCTGTCTTTTAACACCTCAGAGCAAGAGCTGAGAGAGCATTTCGAGCCTTTCGGCGCTGTTGACTCAGTGAAGATTATCACAGACCATTTCACAGGACGCTCTAGAGGTTTCGGCTTCATTGAAATGTCAAGCCGTGAAGAGGGCATGAAAGCCATTGACGCGCTGGACGCCAAGGAATTCGGCGGCCGCACATTGAAGATCAATGAGGCTAAGCCCAAGAGACAGGGCGGCGGCGGCGGCGGAGGAAACAGAGGCGGTGGCGGAAACCGCGGCGGTTCCCGTTGGTAAGGGATTAGTTTTTTTGCTGGAGAGGATATTTTTACACATGGATATCCTTTCCAGCGCTCCCACAGCAAACATTCTCACCTGATACCACAGATCGTCCAATTACCAATTATCACACCGATAGCGGCGCCCAAAGAAAACTGATGTTCTTTTGCGCCCGATAAATCAAAAGATTTCAATTATGAAACCCTACCCACTGGACATGGAGGCCGATGGCTGATATGTAGCCCTTTCCATCATTTGGAAAGGAGTCTCGTTTGAAAAGATTCATAACTGTTGCAATTGTAGCTGTAGCTTTTTTCACCATAAGTCTTCAGGCCCACTCACAGGCCCAAAAGACACTTCAGTCCCCGTCAGGGGTAAAGATCGACGTGATCAAACAGGGAACAGGGCCATTACCCCAGAGGGGCCAAACAGTTGTTGTTCATTACACAGGAACCCTGCCGAGTGGAAAGAAGTTCGACAGCTCAAGAGACAGGGGAGAGCCCTTTGCGTTCCAGTTGGGCGCAGGCCGGGTGATCAAAGGATGGGACGAAGCCGTGGCAATGATGAATGTTGGGACCAGGGCGGTTCTGACTATTCCCCCCCAACTGGCTTATGGCTCACGGGGCGCGGGCGGTGTTATTCCACCAAACGCCACACTCATTTTTGATGTTGAACTACTGGGAGTAAAGTAGGGCGCAATTTAAAAGCTACTAGTTGAACGCGTCTTTGAACTATTACCAGGAGGGATTCCCATGATCGAAACGAAAACCCCTCCTGGAATCATAACCCATTGTAATTAATAACCTTAATAGGGTAGTGTAATCTTTGTCCCCACACCACTGAGGACAAATGAATCCGGGAATTCCGACTTAAAGCCCGCTATCGCGCCGAATCCAGTACAATGCATGGGCATTACCAACCTGGGCCCAAGGGACTTGATCTCTGAAATTGTGGCGTCAATAACAGGTCCCATATCAGGGCCCGCCAGATGAAAGCCACCGATTACCGCGCAGACCCTGTTTTCGCGCGTAAGATCCCTCGCGTAATTCAGGGAATTAACGATCCCTGAGTGAGCGCACCCTGATATGACCACAAGGCCCCATTCATCAACATTCATCACAATTGATTGGTCGTCTTCCATACTGTCGTCAACCATTTCTCCGTCTTTCATCATCTTCGCGCCGGCCATGCCTTTTTCAAATGACGTAAGTCTAGGGATCGCGCCGGTGGCCATTATCATATTGTCAGCCAGAAGAACCGGCCCTGTGTGAGCAATCAACTCCGAAGCCATTGTTTCCAGCCCCACCTTGTCAATGGGCTGAGGAAAACGGGCAATGCCTACTCCGGGCCTTTCTATATATCTTTCACTGAAAATTCCTGGATGAAAGTATAC
>CAZFJT010000613.1:0-2689 GCA_964519135.1 uncultured Syntrophales bacterium
ATATGGTATAAACCAATTCCTATCACCGGCTTACAATAAAAGAGGTGATTCTTACGGTGGTTCTACCTCCAATAGGTATAGATTTCTAGGTGAAACTCTGGAGGCTGTCAGAGGCGCTGTTGGCGATGATTTCCCAGTGATGATCAAATTGAATGTGTGCGATTTTTTTGAGGGCGGCCTTGAACCTGAAGAAGGGGTTAATATTGCCAGGAAGCTATCTGATGACGGTATTGACGCGATTGAAGTTAGCGGAGGATTCGGATCATCCCCAAAAAACCAGGGGCCTGCAAGGGTTAAGATCAAGACCAAGGAAGATGAGGGATACTTTGTCCCTATGGCAAAAGAAGTGAAAAGCTCCACTAAAGTTCCTGTTATGGTTGTTGGAGGTATAAGGTCACTGGAGAAGATTGAGGACATTTTCCAAGATAACGCGGCTGATTACGTATCAATGTCAAGACCTTTCATAAGAGAGCCCGGCTTGATCAATAGATGGAAATCCGGAGACACTGCAAGGGCTACATGCATTTCTTGCAACGGTTGCTTTTCAACAGGTATCAAAGGGCTCGGAGTATCCTGTAAGGTGGAAAACGAAAAGAAAGCAGAAAATCAATAGCCTGACGCTATTTTCTCCATGGAGGCGCACAGTGGGCGAACACAACAGTTTAGATGGATTCAAGGAAAAAGCCCAAAACTGGGAAAACAGTGTTGAGGAGAAGCTTCAAAAGAGACCAGAGCGAAAGGAACAATTCAGCACTGTCTCTGAAATACCTGTTGATAGGGTCTACTGGCCATGGAGCGCGGAATCGTTCGACCCTGAAACCGATCTGGGCCTGCCTGGGGAATATCCCTTTACCAGGGGAGTTCAACCTACCATGTACAGGGGCAGGCTTTGGACAATGCGTCAATACGCTGGATTCGGCTCAGCCAAGGAAACCAACGAACGTTTCAAATACCTGATAGACCAAGGTCAGACCGGCCTATCAGTGGCTTTTGACCTGCCCACCCAAATCGGGTACGACTCTGATCATGAACTGTCCGCAGGGGAAGTGGGAAAGGTTGGTGTGGCCATAGACAGCGTGGAAGACTTGAAAATTCTGTTCGATGGCATTGATCTCGGTTCTGTGAGCACTTCCATGACCATCAACGCCCCTGCGGCGGTGCTCTTGGCCGCGTACATCACTGTAGCCCAGGAGCAAGGGGTAGACATCTCCAAACTCAGGGGAACTATTCAGAATGACATATTAAAGGAATATCCCGCCCGAGGAACATACATTTTTCCTCCTAAGGAATCCATGAGAATAATCACGGACATATTCGCGTTTTGCAATGAAAATGTCCCATTATGGAATACAATAAGCATCAGCGGTTATCATATCAGGGAAGCCGGCTCCACAGCAGTCCAAGAAGTCGCCTTTACCCTGGCCAATGGAATCGCGTATGTGCAGGCCGCGATAGACGCGGGACTCGACGTGAATTCCTTTGGCGCTAGACTGAGTTTCTTTTTTAACGCCCATCAGGATTTCCTTGAGGAAGTGGCCAAATTTAGGGCTGCAAGGCGCATGTGGGCCAGAATCATGAAAGAGCGTTTCAAAGCCACAAATCCCAAGGCCATGATGCTCAGATTCCACACTCAAACGGCTGGGTGCACCCTTACTGCCCAGCAGCCCGACAATAATGTGGTAAGGGTAGCCTATCAAGCCTTGTCCGCAGTCCTTGGAGGAACACAGTCCTTGCATACCAACTCCAGAGATGAAGCCTTATCACTGCCGTCTCAGCAGTCAGTTCAAATCGCCCTGAGAACTCAGCAATTGATAGCACATGAAATAGGGGTGGCTGATACAGTGGACCCCCTTGCCGGATCGTACTTCATAGAAAGCCTTACCAGTGAGATAGAGAAGCAGGCCTTTGATTACATCAAAAAGATCGATGATATCGGCGGCGCTACCAAGGCTGTGGAGACTGGTTTCATAGAACGGGAGATCCAGGATTCCGCGTACAGATTCCAAAAGGCCGTGGAATCAGGTGATCAGGTGATAGTTGGACTTAATCGCTTTAAGGTGGATGAGCATATCCCATCGGATATACTAAAGGTCAACCCTGCTTTACGTGAAGAACAGGCAAATTTGCTTTCTGAAATAAAGGCCAAGAGGGATTCCGCTAGTGTGGATAAGACATTGAGCGCTTTAAAAACAGCGGCCCAAGGTAATGATAATCTTATGCCACCGATACTTGAGGCCGTAAAAGCCAGGGCCACCCTGGGAGAGATATGCGGAGTCTTAAGGGAAGTCTTTGGGGAATACACCCATACAGGGAGCGCTTGATATTAGTCCTAGTAATCATAATTGAGGCTAGTATTATAACTATAAGGATAATTTTATAATAATGTTAGAGAATCGGTGTGTATGAACACAGCTCCTGAAGTACCAAAAAAAGAACGACACTCCAAATCTGTTGCACAAGAGATCATTGAATTCTTTTCATCGGTTAGGACCGCTGTTTCCGTATTGTTCCTGATTGCCGCGGCCTCTGTAATAGGGACCATCATACCCCAGGGCAAAACATTGGACCAATTGTCCGGAATGATGAGCCCAATGATCCTCAAGCTCACAGCCATATTGGACCTTCATAGGCTTTACAGTAGTTGGTGGTATCTATTTCTCCTGTTGATTCTTGCGATGCAGGTGATGGC
>CAZFJT010000614.1:0-335 GCA_964519135.1 uncultured Syntrophales bacterium
TCCTTGGACGCTCTGTGCTTGTCTGATCGGGAACACGGAATAATAGACGTAAATCGGTCGTTCAGACTGCTATTTGGATTGGACGAAGAGGAGATTTTAGGGAATACCCTGGAGCGGTTTTTTATTGAAGATTCCATCTATAAAGAATTTATTTGTCAGTTGGAAACAATAGGATTCGTCCGAGATTTTGAATGGCGCGCGAAAACATGGGATTCACATATTAGGGATTGTGTGGTCACAGCTTCCATCCTGCCTGGTAAAGACGGAGAAGGAGTTGGTTTTCAGCATATCATAAGGGATATTACCGCAAGAAAAGAGACCGAAAGGGCTCTCCA
>CAZFJT010000614.1:345-2684 GCA_964519135.1 uncultured Syntrophales bacterium
TCTAGTTGTCGGCTTCAGCGATTCGCCTTAGTCTCGTGGGCTCTGAGATGTGTATAAGAGTTATCACCAGGACCGAAGAGCTTATTCGCACAAACGAGAGGCTAAAAAGGGAAATCTGGGAGAAGGAAAAGGTCCAGGTACAGCTTAAAAGGAGCAATGAAACCATTCAGGCTTTGCTGGACGCCTCAAATGATCAAGTGGCCCTTTTGGATAAAGATTCTAAAATCATCTTGGCGAATGAAACGCTTTTGAACATGGTCAATGTCTCTTCCAGCGATATAGTTGGCAAGGATCCGTTCCAAGTTTGGTCCCAGGAAATAGCTTCAATGAAATCGGATTTTGTGAACACTGTTATAAGATCCGGGTCGTCTATCAAATTCCAGGATGAGTTCCAGGAATCGATTTACGAAAATACAATCTGTCCGATTAAGGATTCCAAGGATGAAGTGGCCGCGCTGGCTATTTTCATCAGGGATATTACCGATCAGGTGCGAAGGGAAGAATTACAGATCCAGACGGCTAAGTTCAAGGCTGTTGCGGACCTGGCCTCAGGTGTGGCCCACAACTTTAACAATCTATTACAGATAATACTTGCGGCCGCGCAAACCGCGGCTTTCGACCTTAAGCGCAAACAGGAAGGCGGAGTTGTGAGGACCCTGGATCAAATAGTCACCAGTTGCAAGAACGGCGCGGAGATGGTCAAGAGACTCCAGAGAATTGCAGGGGTCAGGCGGGAAAGGGACCATGAGCAAACCGAGGTATTTGATGTCTCCGGACTTATTGAAGAAGTAGCTGAGATTACCCAGGCGTGGCGTTTGAACAAGGTGGATGTCTATGGAGCGCGGATCACCATGGAAACCAATCTTGAGGCAAATTGCTTGATCAGGTCTAAGAGATCCGAAATGACCGAGGTTTTTATAAATTTGATAAAAAACGCAGTTGAAAGCCTGCCTGAAGGGGGAGCGATTCAATTGGCTTCAAAAAGGGTGGACGATACTGTTCAGGTAGAGGTTTCGGACAATGGAACCGGCATATGTGAAGAGAATAGACGCCGTCTATTCACCCCGTTCTTTACAACAAAAATCTCCACAGGCGCAGGACTTGGATTGGCCACAAGCAAGGTCATAGTGGAAAAGTACGGTGGGAAGATTACAGCTGACAGTGAACTTGGCAAAGGCACAACAATACGGATCACACTTCCGTTGTCACTTGATTGTTCAAAGGAGCCCACGATTAATGTGAATTCCAATACTGTGGTGAAATCGAATCTGCTTTTGATAGATGATGACAGAGCAACGCTCTCGGTCCTGGAAAAGGGGCTGTCCAGTAGAGGCTTCACTGTTTTTACCGCTTTATCCGGGGCCCAGGGCATAGATATATTTATGAACAACAGAATAGATGTTGTGGTCTGCGATCTTGGAATGCCCAACATGAACGGCTGGGAGACATCTAAAAGAATAAGAGCGGCTTGTAGGGCAAACCGCTCATCAAGGCCGAAGTTTGTTATTTTGACAGGCTGGGGTGGGCAAATCGACACAAATAAAGAAGCGCGGGAAGTAGGGGTAGATGCGGTTCTAGAGAAGCCCATCACAATTGATGACCTTGTTATGAGCATCACTCGGCTTGATGAGCAATCATAACAAGTGTTCTTTTTACTCTAACTAACCCCTGGTATGTCCTGTAAAATCAATGTCCCCTTCTTCCATGTCCTTCATTTTCTTAAAAGTAAGAATAACCGCCAGCAAAATTGACAAGACAATCCAAGCTATCAATACGGTGTAAAAATTTTCCCCAAGGGAGAACTCCTTGACCCCCAATGGATAACCAACGTTGGTTAGGGAACTGTCAATTATGTAAAGAGCCACATACAGACCAAAGCCTCCAAAAAGAAGACCCAAAACCGAAAAAATCAAATTATCAAAGAATATTTTGTACATTTGCATCCCCTTGTTGATAAAAAAATTCCCAGGCGCCGCGTTCTCGTTTGAATCCAAACCCCACGCGGCCCCCAATTGTTGTGAATTGAAATATTGCGGATGATTAAAACCCGCGCTGAATCTCCCGCTGCTTTGAACAGACCTCATTCGCCAAGTAATTAAACATTTTCATTCCAGTTGGTTCCCAATGGACGCGTTTCATTCCGATGAACAACAATGCTTTTTATTATGTGATCATATTGTCCGGAACAAGGGACGAAATTGTCAAGAGGTAAGTCCCACAGCCAAGGCGCCTTGAGATTACGGGCCGCCAATTTATCTAATATTGATCTGAACTTATCTGTTGTTATATAGTAATTCTCGAAATAAAACACGGAATGAAATGAAATTTCATTCCGGTCC
>CAZFJT010000615.1:0-2663 GCA_964519135.1 uncultured Syntrophales bacterium
TCTGATTCTAAATCTGACCGACTCAGTGGAAAGGGCCGCGCTCTTCCCGGACGGACAGAGATACGATGTGGATTCAATAGATCCTTTGGAGCAGAGAGGCTTTGACCTTCACGATTATGACGCGTGGCATTCTATAATATCCAATATGAGGTCAGATAAGGTCTACCTTGGAACCATCAGCAGGAAAACAAACAAACAGGGTTATAAGGTTTTACACTACCATGTGGTTCTCATCTTGCCGGACTCGGATGGCAATGTGTGGCTTTACCATTCCACAAGGCTAAGCAGAACCCATAAGATGAACCTGAATTCCAGGAGGGGCCTTGGCAGATTGATGGCCCAATTCAGCAGGAGGAAGGGCGGACCTAAGAACATAATGCTTGTGGAGGCGTCTTTGGTTCCCAAAGACAAGGGGTCGGATCAGGAGACCGCAGACAGTGGCTCTAAAGATGCGGTAGAGGGCAAAGATGTTTCGGATAAGCAAGAACACCCTGGCGCCATGTTTGCCTCCAATGAATCAAATAATACAATGAAAGATTCAACCGCGTCCGGATCAGGTGGAGATGAAAACAAAGGAAATCCGCCTACCCGAGTCCCTGAAGCCGGACCCAATATAGTTGTAAATCATCTGTGGGGAAAGCTTCTGGAACCTGCCCGCGGTATAATTACAAATATTCCAAGGTTCGCGGATGAATCCAAGTCAGCCCTGAGTCTGGTTTTTAATAATAGGGTAAATAGTGAAAGAAACCTGGAGATAATAGCAAAAGGCCCGTTGGGAGATTTGACCTTTCAAGGGAAGCTTCCCCCATCAGCTAAAAACGCCACAGTGATCTTTCCACGGGATTTTCCCGGCGCTTCAGGGGAGAGACTGCAAAAAGGTAAGTACACTTTCGCGATAGTGGTTGATAATAAAAAATGGTTGGCCAATCAGGTGGAAGTAACTGAATTGGAAGAAGCCAAGCCCAAGATCACGAGAGTGCAAATTCCCAAGACAATCAGGGCCGGGAAGACCTTTAATGTAAAAGTTACAGCGCAAAATCAGGGAGCTGAATCCGATTACGGCGGAATAACTGTTTCATGTCCTGACACCAGCGGTCTTCGTATAGTAGGCGCAAAGGATGGAAAGGTGTATGGTAAAGGAAGCACGGTTCTTTCTGTAACCAGTGATAAGATCAAGACCAGGGTTCCTATGGCCGAGCGCTGGATAGATCTTTGGCCTGAAGATAAGTCTTATGATATGACCGTAAGGGTTAAGGCTCTTAAGCCGGGAGTTTATCCCATATATGTAAGATGCGCTCTCAGGGGAGTAAATGTTAAGAGCAGCGTGGTTTTAATGGACCCAAAGGATTCCAATGTGGCTGATCAACAGGGGTTCCCGGTGACCGTATATGAGGTTAACGTGCAATAAGAAACGTTCGTGTGGTGAATGGCCGAAAAAGATCAGATACAGGTATTTATAATAACAAATGGAAATTAAAGTAATCATTCACTCTTGAGCGGGAAGCGCACTGAGCGGCGCCGGCGAGAGGGAGTCCGATGAGCGAAGTTTCCTGAGCTTGCGAATTAAACACAGCGAATCGGATCTCCGTCCAACAGGCCTATAATGCCAGCTCACGATGACCATTTATTTTTTTCGCGTTGCAGTTTTTAGGAAGCAAGGCTGCGCCTAAGTAAATGGATACACAAAAAATTAGTAAATGGAGAATACAATGGCCGCAAAAATTAAATTGCAACCATTCCTGATTATTGGACTTCTATGCTTGATCATGGCTACTTCAGCCCAATCAAAGCTTGAACCATGGGGAGAGATCGAGGCAAGGACCAAATTTCTCAGGACATCCCACTATATTGAAGTGATCAGAATACATTCGGATGTGTATGATAGCGCAAGGGCCAAAGGCGGCAAGAGGGTTCCAGGCCCCTTCCCTGTCCATGTGATCCTGCCTGAAAATTACCATGAGGACTACAACAGGAAATACGGAGTTGTTTACCTTTTGGGCGGAAAATCAGGCTGGGACAATGGCCCTGAGCTGGGCGGCGCAACATACTGGTCTGTGTGGTGCAAAACACCCCTTACAATGGATCACCTGAAATCAGGAGAAGTTACCAAGCTCGATTTTCAGAACAATATAAACGACAAAGAACTTGCCATGTTCAATGAATGGCTCAAAGAAGACCCCTATGAGGATCTCATAGTTGTGGCCTTGTGGAATCCAGGTGGGGGTAATACGTCCAGGTACGAAAAATACCTTATCGGAGAGGTTATTCCATATATAGACGCCCATTACAGGACCATCCCGGACCGGAGGTTCAGGGGAATAGACGGCGCGTGCGCGGGAGCGGCCCAGGCTGTGATGATATCCGCGAAGCATCCTGATGTTTTCGGTTACTGTGGTGGTCAGCAGACCGACTTGGGTAGTTATCCAGGGACCCACAGGGTTTGGGGCAGGTACATTGACAGGATCAAAAAGGCCGGAGGGATTGAGTACAATTTCAATACTAACAGGAGAGATGGCTGCAATAGTTATTCAAACCGTGGAAGGCTCTACCAGATGGTCCAGGATATGGAGGCAAACGGCTTTCCTGTGGATGTTCATGTATTCGAAAGCTGCCCACACGGGTACTGCGCTTACAGGTATCCCAATGGTCACCAGGCCTTGTAC
>CAZFJT010000616.1:0-2659 GCA_964519135.1 uncultured Syntrophales bacterium
CCGTTAGGTCTTGCCAAAGGGTCTACATAGATGCAGGAAAGGATCCCTCCAAGATCTACGGCGTTTCAGCCAAAACAATGGAAAGACTTATAGATCGGACCACCATAAAGGGAACCCTGCCTGAGGATATTCCAGAGTGCAAAAAGCCTGAAAAGGAATGCCCATGTCCTTGGGGTTTTGGTCAAGACACCGATGGGTCGTGCAAACCTTGTGCGTTTTACGCGGGCGCCCTTTATGATCCTGAAAACTGTGAATGCGTTTGTCCGTGTCCACCAGGGACATTCCCGAATCCAATAAATGGTCAATGCTTACCTGCTTGTCCCACCCAGGCCCCTGTGTTAAAAAGCACATTACCTGCCCCTGACCCCAATGTTCTCCCTCACAGTGGTTGCGGTTACTGCGGTTGTTGCGAATCCGGATCAGGGTGTTACCTGAGCGTTTGGGGAGATCCTTCCTGTCCAGGGCCCGCGTGCGGACATTGCGGTCCTCCAATAGCTATTTGGCCGCCCATCATAACACCTCCCGACCCATTTGGACTCTATCCATGCGCAAAATGCTGCGATTGCGACCTATCCCTTCCAGTGGTAGGAGGACCATGTGGACTGAATGCTGCGGCCTTTCCTACAGCCGGTTCATGCGGGCCTTCTTCAAAGTGTATTTCCAGGGTCCAATGCATAGCAAATGGCGGCTACTTCGTTAGGACCGAATGGAGAGTTTTTGCCAGGCCTTGCTGGGTGTGCCAAAGGGATGAACCTATCGTGGCTTTTAAGGCTATGGCTGCAAAGGGTGGATCTTGCGGCCCCTGTGAGAAACTCACTTATAAATCTGGAGAACCTGAATGCGAGCCTGTAAAGGAAGAACTTCCCTGTTTCACTGAGGATTCGGAATGCGGCAAGTGCAAGGATGGCGCATGTGAGAAGTTGGCGCCATGTCCTGAAGGAAAGAAATACGATTCCAAGTGTGAGTGCGTCAAAAAACCTGATGAAGAGAAACCTGGACCAGAGGATGTTTCCCCACCCCCACCCACAACAGAGCCTGAGCCTGAGCCTGAATGTGAGACCAATTCGGAATGCTCCAAAGAGACGGCCGGTAAAAAACCATGCTGCAGGGAAGGGGAGTGCGAAAAATACCAGAGATGCTCTGACGGTAAATACAGATGCGAATGCGATCAGGAATATGAAGAACCATCCGAGCCGCCATCAACAAGCCCGACGCCGCCCCCATCAAGGCCAAGTTCATGCGGTAATTGTGAGCAGAGAGTTTCAGGGATGTGTGTGGAGTGTTGGCGCCTTGATAAGAAGTGTTACAAAGGCAAATGCGTGAACAAGCTGCCCGGTTGCGGCCGCTGCCAAGTCAGGCGAGGGGACAAGTGTTACCACTGTGAGCAACTTGGTTTGGAATGTAACAGATATGGGAAATGCAGGAAACCTCGCCCAGGATGCGGTCGTTGTGAGGAATTGCGAAAAGGTCGATGCTAATCCTGCGCGAGTCTTGAGAAAAGGTGTGTCAGAGGTAAATGCGTCTCAAAGCCTGTTTCCTGTGGGCCATGCCAGGTGAGACGAGGCAATAGTTGTGTGTCTTGCGAGCAGCTTGGCATGAAATGCGTCAATGGTCGTTGCGTTAATATCAGGCATCCAGGCGGGCAGACAAAACCCCCTGGAGGGACCAACCAATCCGGTCCGGGGATCGAGATTGAGCCTGGAGGCGGCATAAGAATTGACCCTAATCAGTTGAGGAAATTCATTAAATAGGGCAGTGAAAAGGTTTTAAACAGATTTCGGATTTTAACCTGTAATAAACGCGGAGATTGATTTAAATGGCCCAAAATCGATCTCCGCGATCAAAACAATGAAAAGCCATTATGTCCCTTAAGATTCTGTTAATCTCATAGAAGTGAGTTCGGTTATCGTTTCAATTAACACTGCCACATCAGCCGGTTTTTCCAATATCCTATCAACACCCTTTGATGACATGTCCTTGGATCTGTCCAACTGACCTCCCAGTCCTGTAAGAAGAATGAATGGAGGCTTCTGGGCTCCCTTTTCCTCTGATAAGGTCTTGACCTTTTCAGCCACCTGCCAACCATCGATTTCAGGCATGCCAAGATCACATATGATTGCATCAATTCTGTTTTGTTCGAATATGTTAAGGGCTTCAAGACCATTGAATGCTGTGTGAATGTTATTGAAATATCTCCCAAGACCATGTTCTAGTGTTCTCACAACAAGTTCCATATCATCCACTATTAGTAGATTATGGTTGGTAGTGGTTATTACTGTGTCGAATTCGCAATCACTTGAAGGATCCTTTGAACTGTATGGAAGACGAACCTCGAACAGGGCGCCTTGGCCGGGTTTGCTCTTGACATTTATTACTCCACCATGTTGGGCTATTATGCCATAGCTGCTGGCCAGACCGATGCCTGTTCCATCCAAGCCCTTTGTGGTCCAAAAAGGCTCAAATACTCTGTCAAGAGAGTCCTTTGGAATTCCCACTCCATTATCAAGAACTGAAAGTGTTACATTATCACCGCTTCGTCTTGTGCAAACTTCTATTGCGCCGCCATTGGGAAGGGCTTCAACCGCGTTTCTTATCAGGTTCACCACAACCTCGAATACCTCGTTCTCCTTCCCCTCAATCATGCAACCAGGAGTGAGAT
>CAZFJT010000617.1:0-2653 GCA_964519135.1 uncultured Syntrophales bacterium
TTATATCAGAGAAAGGATCAGGAGCGTCATTTAAGGTGGTATTCCCGTCTCGGAAAATTTAATGGACTTGTCCCTTGGCGCCCGCAATTTCAGTAGAATCGGACAACACCGCCTGGAATCACTAGGCAAACCAGGGCGAACTGAATAATCTACCCGAATCATTCTCACAGGTCATGGCGCGAGATCATGTGAACGAGGCCACAACGGTCCTGAGTGACGCTGGGTTTCCCTGGTATCGGTTTATATTACTGTAGCGAACATTCTTCATGCCGTCCAATGATTCGGAAAAACTCTGCTGGGTTGTTTTACGTCTTACTGTTTTTTGGTAAGTGCGTTTGGCTCTTTCGGCCAAGGCTTCGGATTCCAGGTTGATCTCAACTCTCAGGGCCCGTAATCCGTGGACATCCTGCAACTGGTCAATTTCAAGGGATTCGATTTCCTCATAAATAAAACCTTTGTCCCTGAGGAAGTCCATATGAAGACGTATTGCTTCCTCTTCCTCCTGCCTGGAGAACACAACCGCTATCTTGCCCGGCTGGGTGAGGCGTTCACCGCCATGTTTAACCGTGGCCTTGTCTAATCGTGATCTGATGATTTGAAGGCCGGTGTTGTGGGTTCCATCCACATCGAATCGTTTTTCATCGAACCTGAAGGATATGGCTACAGGATTGTGACTAATATGTATCAAATGTGTAACGTCCAATTTTACCTGTAGGGAGCGCTTGAGCCGCTGGGCGTGCCAGCCGATTCCGCAGGCCACTATCATTTGCCACAAGCGGAGATAATCCGCGTGCAACTCGTTGAAGTCTTCATTCTCAGCCATTGAAGCTCCAACATAGATCGTATAGTCGACCCCGTCGGTTTTATGCTTGTCGAAATAGTGGGGAAAGGCCGATTGGGCCACAGTCTGCTCTCCATCTAAATAAGTGGCTACAGTTGAGTTGAACGTAAGGACGCTCTCATCGAAATCTTTGCGCCTCTGATATACGGTTCTCTTTTTAGGGTCCAAGGAACTATTGTATTCATCAATGGCCTTTTCAGCCTGAGGGCCGAACTTGCCAACCAAACTAAAGGCAGGTTCCACTTCTTTGTGAAGAAAACCTATCACCTCAGCTTCATCGCCGGATCCAATCCCACTCTTTACCTTCTCCAGGTTTCTATGGAGGCGATGAATCAACTCTTCCAGAATCGGCGACGCGGCGCCTTGCCCTGCTGAAAGGAGAGCATTTCGAGCAAGATTCAAATGTTCTATCAGGTCCCCTTCAATAGCCTTGTTGCGAGCAAAGGATGACCCCCGGATATCAGAAGCCCCGTACAATGAATATACGTTCTTAAAGACAATAGGCTCCAATTCACCGAGATGTCCCTTGATATCACTCTTGAGGTAATTAATCGCGGCCTTTCGGAACCTCCATTCAACAGAGGGGTGCACTGCCGTGCATTTCTCCTTTATAACAACTTGTATCCGGTTATTAACCTCTTCGTAGACTTTTGCCACAGCCAAGGAGAAAAAAGGTGTGATCTGTTCGACGAGCAATGAAGTGGATACGCCAAAGTCATCCGGTTTTGATGAGCCAAGCTCCAAAGCCCCGATCACTTTACCGTCGTATGTAAGGGGCGCAACCACCAGAGATCTTATTCCTCTCTCCATAAGGCGCTGTTCTCTAGGTGATAAAAAATCGGCTTGGGCCAGATTTCGTACAGTCAAAGTGGCGCAAGATTCCATTGACCTGGTGTAAACCGATCCACTGAGTTCACTTTTCGGTACGGACTGGAACTGTGAAAACAAGGCGCCCACATATTTTTCGGAACCCAGATTGAAAAGCACGATGTTGTCGTCTTCAAGGGCAACAAGGTCCGCATTCATTTCAGGCTTGCGGAAAAGACTCCTGAGACTTTGCTGTACGTTCAGGAAACCGCGCTGGGACAGAATCGATTCTTTGTCAATTAGATCCCTTTCCAGAGCGGACAAGATCTCAGATTCCGTGACATCAACCGCTTGGAAGAGCTCAAACCCAAATAGTTCGAAATCCCCAGGGGTAAGGATCTTTTTTAGGGCCTCAGGGTCGGCCCTATGCTCCCGGATCTCGGCCAATGACCGTTGGGAGGGTTGTTGGAAGTCCCTAATATTACGCGCCCTGACAAAACTGAAATTCGGTCTGAGTCTGAAGAATCTATCCAATTGCGTGCGTTTATCCTCTGCTATAACTGTTATGGGAAAATGCGGATCCTCAAGGACGCGGTATCGCTCTTTTAGAATCAAAGAATAAGCGGCCATAAGGCGGGTCTTGGCGAACGCCTGTCCTTCTGGAAACGGTCTGCCCAGAAAAAGTCCATCCGAGCCCATTAGCAGATCTCGGAAGTTCGGAGAAGCCACAAAAGGTCTTAATGACAATGGAGGGGCTGCGGCAATGGCCTCAGTTTCCCAGAAAAAGTCCGGCAATAAGAGGCTCATGAGTTCCCTGATCAGATCTTGGTGTTTTTCAAGCAATGTTTCATCTTCAATGGGGCCTTTCAATTCAGGGACCTTGGCCAGTCGCCCTTCAATTTCGGCTAAACGGTCAACCCCTTTGGCCACAATAGGCTTGTCCACATTCTTCAATTCGTTGATGAGTGGCTCCAAGCTGAGAACCCGCTGGAATCCGTGTTCGTC
>CAZFJT010000618.1:0-2653 GCA_964519135.1 uncultured Syntrophales bacterium
GAATGGAAGTAGCGTGAGCCGAACCGGGCGGCGGGAGTCCGATGAGCGAAGTTTGCTGAGCTTGCCAATTTAAACACGGCGAATCGGATCTCCCGCCAACAGGCTCAAGGGCGCCCCCCCCAATTACTCAGGAGTTACTCCAGAAGGCTTTACAATCTTGGCATACTGGGTATGCTCCATAAAAATGGCACATCTGCAAAAGGCTTGGTTGGCCTATTAAAACCGGCTGACTGAACCATAAGCTACAGTCTCGAGCATGATACCTGAGCCGCGGGACCAAGAGAGACACTTTCACCTAGCGGACACCGTCCTGAAAGGCCCTGAAGATCTTGACCGATAATTCGCATGACCCAATTCATGAGATTCACTTACAAGCCTCCAGGTCCAGATCTCTGTTTATTCTGGCGATAGCTGGTCTGGTTTTCGTTGCTCTTATATCCATTGTCGCGGCCTGTGGTTTCGGCGCTGTTCAGGTAAGCTTTTGGGACGCTTTAAGGGCGATACTTGAGCGCTTGGACTTCACATCCGAGTCCCGCACGGATTCCACCATAAGTGTTGTGATCTTTGATATCAGGTTGAGCAGGGTGGTTCTTTCCGCAATGGTGGGCGCTGCTCTCGCGGCCGCTGGAGTTGCCTTCCAAGGAATACTGCGCAATCCCCTTGCTGATCCTTTCACCATAGGAGTATCGTCAGGCGCGGCTTTTGGCGCTTCAATGGCAATATTTTTGGGTTTTGGGTCCACCATGTTTTTCGGAGTGGGCCTATTGCCTTTTGCCGCGTTGATAGGAGCTGTTTTGGCTCTTATTGCCGTGATTTTCCTTGCCAGGGTAAATGGAACCCTCAGAAGAGACACCATGATACTTGCTGGAATTGTTGTGGCCACTTTCTTGGGGGCTCTGGTTTCCCTGCTGAAATCCTTGGACGAGGAATCCGTAGCTAGTATAGTGTTCTGGATAATGGGCAGCTTTCAGGGCCGCGGTTGGGTCCATGTGGGATTTGTCCTTCCATATGTGTTCATTGGTCTTATACTTGTGGCCACGAGCGCGAGGGAGCTTGACATCATGTCCCTTGGCGACATCCAGGCCGGTCAATTAGGGGTTAATGTCAACAGGGTCAGGTTCAAGATACTATTGGGAGCGAGCCTGCTTACAGCCGCGGCGGTTTCTGTTTCAGGGGTAATAGGATTTGTGGGACTTGTAATTCCGCATTTGTGTCGCCTTTTGATCTCCGCTGAACACAGTAGGCTTCTTTTCTCTTCCACATTGCTGGGAATGATTGCCCTCACGTGGTCTGATGTGTTTGCAAGGACCCTTCTGCCTGATGGTGAGGAGATCCCTGTTGGAGTTGTGACTGCAATTATTGGAGGACCGTTTTTTTGCATATTGTTAAGATTGAGAAAGGAGGCGCCTGTAATTGATTGAAATTCAGGGCCTGCGCTGCGGTTATGGTCCTAAAGAGATCCTAAGGGACATAAGTGTTAAGATTCAGCCTGGAATTATAACAGCAGTTCTTGGACCAAACGGTAGCGGAAAAACCACATTGATGCTGGCCATGACTCGCGCGATCTCCAGTGGGCAAGGCGCAATAGAAATAAATGGCAGGAATATAAACGATTACACCCATACCGAGCTGGGCAGGAACATTGCCTCTGTTGCCCAGAAGTCCGAGATATCATTTCCGTATAAATGCCTCTCCATAGCTATGATGGGTAGATATCCCCACCTTGGGACATGGGGCGGCTATACTAAGAGGGATTTTGATATAACCCTGGAGGCCATGAAGCTAACCAATTGCCTCCACTTGGCTGATCGGCCCATTTCCGCGATCTCTGGAGGCGAGGCCCAGACAGTCTCCATAGCAAGGGCTTTGGCCCAGGAGACCGACATTCTCCTGCTGGACGAGGCAACATCCCACCTGGACGTGGCGCGGAAAATAGAGATCTTCAATCTCATGGCCAATATCGCAAGCAAGGGTAAGACAGTATTGACAGTTATGCACGACCTGAACCTTGCGGCATTGTATTGCCCGCGGATGTTTTTCATGAAAAAAGGACGGATCGCTCTGGAAGGCGCCACATCGGAGGTCTTTAACAGTGAAAATCTATCGAATATTTACGAGACAGAGATCAAGGTCATTGAACACCCGGTCACCGGCCGTCCACAGGCCCTGTTTGTCCCTGACCGTGATACTATTAATTGCGCTGTGCCTGGTAATTCCCAATAATATATATGCCGCTAAAATTGAAATAGTTGACGACAAAGGGGAGACAATATCCCTACCCTCTCCAGCCGAACGCATAGTATCCCTTTATGGGGCCTATAATGAGATATTGGCCGCAATTGGGCTGGAGGATCGCATAAAGGCCAGGACAAAGGCCGACAAATACCCGCCATTCATCTTGAAACTCCCAAGCATAGGAACCCACATGAGGCCCAATGTGGAGCTGGTCATTGCCATGAAGCCGGATCTTGTGCTCCAGAGCGCGGGCAGAAAAGAGGCCATGACACCTGTTGACCAGCTCAGGCGCCAGGGAATACCTGTGGCCGTCTTTAATCCAGTGGATTTTAAAGGGCTTTATGACACTATCCGCAGGATCGGTATATTGACCGGTTCGGAAACCGCGGCTGAAGCCCTTATAGCCTCCATGGAGGAC
>CAZFJT010000619.1:0-2642 GCA_964519135.1 uncultured Syntrophales bacterium
GTGTGGACTTGCTCGCCAATCACGTCTGAATTGGCCACATACTGGATCGAGACTGGAATTGCTGATGAGATCATGAAAAACAGGCGTCAGGAGACAAGCGCAAGAAACGAATTGGCCAATCAAAGCCTTGGTGGTCTTGGATTCAGATCCAAACCTGAGAGTTTCTATATTTGGTTGGAATTACCTGAGCCCTGGAGTGGAGAGCAGCTTGAAAAGGCTTGCAGAGAGCGGGGAGTCTATGTGTCCACAGCCGAGAAGTTCATGGTTGGTAACGGCCCTGCGCCCAGAGCAGTTCGGATTTGTTTGACCGGCCCCAGGTCAAGGGAACAAGTTCTAAAAGGGCTTGATGTCATAGCTGGTTTTCTGAGAGGAATTCCCAGATGGCAAGAAACTATATTTTAGGAGGCTTCTCTTTTGGATTCCTTATGGGCTAATCCGCTAGAGCGCAGCTTTTTCAATATCTTTCCATTTACTAGTACAATTTATTTCTCTCTTGTCCCCTCTTATTTTTTGCTCTACTGGAGGACTGTTTTTTAGAGAGCTTTTTGACCCTAGAGATCCAATCCCTAACTATACCTCTCCATTTTGCGTCCTTCACCAATTTCAGGCTTTGCTGGTAGCATTTAAGGGCGTTCTCGTATTCCCCGTAACGTTCGTATAGTTTACCCAGATACTCCCATGCCAGATAATAGTCCGGCTTTAACATGAGAGTCTTACGGTAGTCCTGAAGGGCCTCGGCATGCTTTTCCAGCATTTCTCTCACTATCGCCCTTTGCATGAAAACTTCGTGATTCTCCGGGGCCACGCCGATTGACCTTGTATAGAACTCTTCGGCTGTGCGCCAGTTTCGCTTCATAGCCGCGTCGTATCCTTTTCTGAACAGCAGATCAGCGTCAGCGCAAAAACCTTCCGCCGCGCACAGTACGATTGACATCCCAAGGATCGCAAAAATCATTCTGTTTTTCACTGACTTCATACTTTCCTTTCCCACCGCTCTCGCATACTTTTGTTTATACTTCTTGGGAAGACTCCAGGTCTAATTAATTCCGATTCGGCCCTCCCCCGCCTATCTGCTCATGATCTTCCAGTCTCTGCCTCCTATTTGTTTTGGGGCTTTCTTAGTTTTCACGGCCATAAGATCTCATCATTTGGCGCGCCCCCTGAAGCGCGTTTGAAAATAAAAAAGCCGGACCCATTACAGGCCCGGCTGTTGCTTAACTTGATTAAATTACGCTTACCAACCCTTTGGCGGAACGTATGTATTAACCGGTGTGCAGGGAACCGCTGCTGTTACATATGCGGGTTCGCCAAGCTCAACCGGGCAAGTGGGCTCGCCAGGAGTGAGCTGACCGGTGAACAGGGGAGTAGCCACTAGGCCCAAGGCCCTGTAAGGAATGCTCATACCAGCGTGAATTGCGCCAGGGATCAACGGGGGCTCACATGCAGGAGCCACCGGGCCCTTCAAGGTAATCTGCTCTGCGCCTATCATAGCTGAACCACCACAATAAACGGCGTTAGGAATACCAGGAACAGGCCACTGGCTCACGGTGTAACTCCAGGACATCCCCGCGCCCAGAGCTAAGATTGCAAGGATACCGAGAATTACAGCGGATTTTTTGACCATACCCTCATCCTCCTTTCATTCAACTTTCCAGAAAATTTACCGGAAATTAACCGATATACTTATTTTTAAACTGACAAATACTGGATTTATGTGAAATATCTAACCAAATTTCAGTGATTTGTCAAGCTCTTTTTGGCTTAGCCGGAATATGATTCATACGATATAGGATGATTCAAGGATCCGACTTAACCTAAAAGGACCGGACTGACTGAAGCCCGGTCCTGGGTTAGCTACAATCTAGTCCCGGTAAATACCTCTTTACCAGAGAGCGCCGAACATAATGGAAGGCGCAGCCAATACCTTGGGTACAGCCACCGCCGCCATGGGCAGAGGACCAAAGCAAGGACCACAGGGACCATCGCCAAATAGGCCGCCAAGGCCAATTCCGCATCCATATACGCCGTCAAAGCCACCGAACAGCCAATCAAGCGGAGTAGCCATAGAAGCGGCTATACCACCGACCAGGCCGGGATTAGCAAATGTACCCGTGAGCGGATGGGCAACTGCGTTTCCACCACCGGTTACAAGACCAGGGGCGCCAGCTGGGGCGGGACCAACAATCTTTGCTGACCATGTTTTAACAATGTACTTGCCCTCAGCGACTGGGGGACACGGAACAGGAACATAAGTGGGAGCCTCTGAAA
The DNA here is from genome assembly GCA_964519135.1 of uncultured Syntrophales bacterium. GTDB lineage: Bacteria > Desulfobacterota > Desulfomonilia > Desulfomonilales > Desulfomonilaceae > CAZFJT01. The sequence goes on from CAZFJT010000619.1 coordinate 2,269, forward strand.
AATCAGGAGTTCCAAAGACCCCAAAACCGTCGCCACCAATGTTCAGGAAAGCGTGCGACATACCCGCCGACGCCACCATCAGTGACAGGATTGCGAGAACAACTAAAGTTCTCTTTACCATACCCTCATCCTCCTTTCATCAATCCTTTTCAAAGGAAGCTCTAATGCCAGAATTTGGATTGCCTCCAAACAAATATCACTCTGGAATCGTGGTTTAAATTTTATTGCAGAATTCCTGTGCGTTGTCAACCATTTTTTCAATAATGCCTGAACGCGCACGGACACTCTGACGCTATTAAGATATGACTAACCTTATCCGCTGCCCTGAGTTATTGTCAAGGGAAAAATCCTCGCGACAATCGAACTTATCTATG
>CAZFJT010000620.1:0-2642 GCA_964519135.1 uncultured Syntrophales bacterium
CGCCAAGTCTTCCAGGACGCCTTGTCGATTACCCCCTATAATTATGAGTTTGATCTCTTGTTCTTTGTTGGCGCCATCCGGGTCCATGGGATTACCCAAACATTATTTATTCATAATAATTGAATTGATACTCTGGCTTTAAAACCGTCAGCATGGGAGCGCTATGCAAGGATCTTGGAAAATAAACACAAAATCGAACAGAAATCAATGTCTGAGTTCCTATTCACCAAAGAGCTTACTTGCTTATTTACGGCATGTGAAACACAATAAAGGTCATTTTGAGCAGACTTCAATTTGTTAAAAAAGGCTTAATCATTTGAACAACCACAAGCAATGAACTGGTCGTAAAAAAACAGGTCCTGCCCTAACCCAATCCTCATTCTTTGAAAACAATCCACACCATCCTGTGGATAACTTGTAAGCCACCCTGTGGATAACTTGAAAAGGTGAAACTAATCTCAGCATGTTGCAACAATATGCACAAGAATGGGGCACATCAAAAAGTCAATAATATCAGGCATAACGATAACTATTTAGAATCTTGTCCATCATTGGAATAGTCCAATGATCCAGGTAATGAAGTTATAAACAACTGTTGATAAATCTATATCGGCCATGGTCTTGAAATCTGAAAGCCTTGGGCATATTTCTTGACGGCCATAAAGATATTATTATGTGAAATCAAAGACATGAGATGTTTTTCCCATGCGACTCGTTCTGACAGGCCAGGAAACTTTTATCCCCTCAAGCTCAAGGAGCGCTTTTTTTTTATTCAAACCTGAATTGTATCCCCCAAGAGCCCCATCTGATCGGATAACCCTATGGCAGGCCACAATTATCGGTATGGGATTCATTCTGTTCGCCTGGCCAACGGCTCTTGACGCCTTTGGATTTCCGACCATATTAGCCACTTCCTTATAGGAACGAGTTTCACCCCAAGGTATGGCTATTAGAGCCCTCCAGACTTTTATGTGAAAATCCGGCCTATTACCGAAATCCAGGGGCAAATCGAATCTATGAAGATCTCTATTAAAATAGTCGCCCAATTGTGCCATAGCATTCAAAAGAATTTTATTATCAGTATGAATTTTATCCGAATTTGGAGAATCCACGAAAACTATGCTCGCCAACCCCTTACTTGAGGCTTTTAACTCCATCCACCCGATCCTTGGATTGTGGTGGTAGACTGAGTCTATGTTTGATACCAGTGTTTTTCTTGCCATCTCGATTAACCTGCTCTTAATAATACTCTCTATAGACGTTTTAAAGAAAGGGCGCCAACGGATTTGACCCGATCGCTTAACTAATTATAATCTTGTCAACTCAAGTTCAAAAGAGAATGTATGGATTCACTTAAGTGCGGCTTTGCTTCCTAAGCGTATATGAGGCGTTAAAAAAAAGTCATCACGAGCAACCCTTACTGAACTATGGCTTTCAGCCACAGGCGGCGCCGAGCCTGTTGGCGTGAGCTCCGATTCGCTATGTTTAATTCGCAGGCTCAGGAAACTTCACTCATCGGACTCACGCCTCCTAGCCAGGCTCACATAGCTTCCCCCGCAAGAGTGAATGGTCACAAGAGAATAGTCCAATGAGCGCGCCAAAGAACACCATACTTAAATATACTGGCATGTTGAGACATTTGCTTGGATTTGCCCCATCTTTTTTTAAGTATCACATAACAGGGAAAATAACCCCTCAATTGGCGGGGTACAAGATCACCAATAAATGCAATTTGAGATGTTCACATTGCCCGTATTGGCGGAGAAGTGGTCCTGAGCAGGATTTCTACGGGGTTCAAAACACCTTGCTGCTCCTGCATAAGCTCAATGTGAAGATCCTTATCATCGAGGGTGGAGAGCCTTTACTCTGGAATGATGGTAAAAGTAACATACAGGATGTGGTAAGATTCGCGTCCGAATTGTTTCCAAGCGTATGCGTGACCACCAATGGCCTTCTACCATGGACGGACCTGGGTTTTGACAAGGTGTGGGTGAGCCTTGACGGACCAAGACAGGTCCATGATGAAATAAGGGGAGCGGGCGCGTATGATAAGGCTTTAAAAAACATCATCCAATGTGGGGGCCAAATTATGATCAGTTCCACCATCAGCTCATTCAACGCCCACTCAATCCCAACCCTGCTCAAAGAGATCAAAGGTTTGGTCAAGGGAGTGACCTTCCAATTCTACTATCCATATAACGGGCTGCCCGATCCCCTGTTCCTTGGACATGAGCATAGGCTTGAAATACTTGATGAGCTTATGGAAATGAAAAGAGAAGGTTATCCTGTGGCCAATTCCAGGGGATGTCTAAGGGAGATGAAAAGGGAATTATGGACCTGCTTTGACGGCCTTCTGGTAAACGCGGAGCCAAACGGAACCGTTAGCCACGGGTGTTATCTGAAAAACCGGGCTGAGTCAAATTGTAGATTGTGCGGATTTACAGCGCACAATGAAATATCCTTGGCTTATAAAGGCCGCCTGGAATCAATTTTAACAGGCGCTAAAATCTTTTTCTAAAAGGTGAATATTTCAACATGGCTTTTCATTATGGAGGTTCAGAGCTTCCACTATTTAAAGAGGCCATATTTGAGCTGGTTTCGTACAACTCTGAAGTGTTTCCTATTATTGACTGGAGTATGCG
>CAZFJT010000621.1:0-2245 GCA_964519135.1 uncultured Syntrophales bacterium
TCGAACCTGCGACCTACGGATTCGAAGTCCGGCGCTCTATCCAACTGAGCTACGGGCGCGTATAGGGAAATGCTGGGGAGAGCGATGGGGCTCGAACCCACGGCCTCAGGAGCCACAATCCTGTGCTCTGCCAACTGAGCTACGCTCTCCATGGATGTGGTAGAATACATACAAGAACTGAAAGAGTCAAGTGTGTCGTGGCGTCTTGCCTGATAATGTTTCTTTGACTTTTAGGGATATGAAACAGAGAATATTTGGAAATTGCCATTGAAAGGAGTGTTATGTTGAGAGCCTGCGCCCAGTGTGTGCCGTGCGTCCTTAAGCATGTTGTGGAGACCGTCCACAAAGTTACAGATGATCAATTGATACATGAACGGGTAGTTTTGGACTTAGTTCATTGGATATCGGATAATGGATTGGACTTTAGCGCCCCGCAATTAGCGCAAAGGGCTTATCGGCAATTGAAAGGGGCCACTGGCTTGGAAGACCCCTTTAAAGACCAGAAATGGGAAATGAATGAAAGAGCGATTGCGCTGTTCAACCAGCTCGAGGACGCTGTGTCATCATTTGAAGACCCATTTGAGGCTGCAACAAAGTTGGCTATTTTCGGAAATATAATAGACCTGGGGATTGAGGGCCTGCGTCACAGTGAGGCCTTTGAAACAGCTTTAGAGGAAGTTTTGGACAAACCCCTAATGGCAGGGGGAATTCAGGAGTTCAGAGAAAGTGTGAATCAAGGGGAAAAAATACTGTACCTGCATGACAACGCAGGAGAAATAGTGTTCGATAAATTGCTTATCAATCTGCTGCCTGCTGATAGGGTTACATGTGTGGTCAGGGGTTATCCTGTTATCAATGACGCGACTCTGGAAGACGCGGCGCAAGTTGGTTTGCATGAACTGACAAAAGTGATCTCAAACGGGTCTGACGCTCCGGGTACAATAGTTGATGAATGCTCTTCAGAATTCCTAAGACTCTATGAAGAATCTGATTTCATAGTATCTAAGGGGCAAGGAAACTTCGAGACCCTTCAAAGGGATGATAAGAAAATCGCCTTTCTATTAACGGCAAAGTGCGCTGTAGTTGCAAATGAGTTTGGATGCAATATTGGCGACGCTGTTCTCTCGATTCACCGGTGAAATGTGATCTGTTTTCATGGGAAAAATAATGTGTTGGTTGTTCAATCGTCAGGTTTTCATAATAATGGCGTCAATTGGAGTTGACCGGCGAGCAATTATAGAGTTATTCTGTTTGGAAGAAAAAGTCCCGGCAAAATGCAACCTAATACAAAATGCAACCTGATAGGGTATTCCTATGTGATTTTCGTAACTGATTAAAACACAGCTTTCTGGGATGGTAAGGTGTTGGCCCCAATCATGTGAAATATAATTGAGTTTGTGGATAAACATCTAGTTATACTTAAATGAAAGGCCGCGGTTTTACTCCATATGGCATCCTTAAGCGCAGTAGAGTTTGCGCTCAAAAGTCTTGATTGGAAAAAACGGAAACCTGATGGAATAATCAATATTCTTGTAAAGATCTGGCATTTATTCACTAGAAGTGGTTTTGGTTTCGCCCATGGCTCGACCGTTCACATGGGTGGTTCCACTTATAACTTTCTGATTCAATACAGGAAAATTGCTCTCAATGTGAGGAGGTATAAGAAATGGGGAAAAAGGGAAATATCGGGTCCTCTGACGCGCTTGCCTTGTTAAAGGAGGGAAACGCAAGGTATGTTTGTGGCAAGATAGAGGGACCTAATCGCACTAAAAAAAGAAGGGTTCAGACTTGGGAAGAAGGCCAGAGCCCTTTTGCAACAATAGTTACCTGCTCTGATTCAAGGGTTCCTCCTGAAATCCTTTTTGATGTGGGCATTGGAGATATCTTTGTGGTAAGGGTGGCCGGGAACATCTGCGGTTACTCTGAAATGGGAACCATAGAGTACGGTGTGGATCATGTGGGAATACCATTACTTGTGGTGCTTGGCCATTCCAATTGCGGAGCGGTAACTGCGGTGGTTCAGAAACAGGAAGCCGAAGATAATCTGCTCAAGCTTGCCCAAGACATAGCCCCGGCTGTTGAACGAGCCATAACTTCAAAGCCGAGCTTAAGGGGCGCGGAAAGGGTGGATGAGGCTGCAAAAGAAAATATTTGGTACCAAATAGAGAAACTCTTCCAGGAGTCGCCAACCGTAAGAAAGGCTGTGGAAGCTGATAGGTTGCTTGTTGTAGGCGCTTTCTATGAT
>CAZFJT010000621.1:2255-2610 GCA_964519135.1 uncultured Syntrophales bacterium
TTCTATGATATTCAGCACGGTGACGTTAATTGGCTGGGCAAACATCCTGATCAATTAACTCTGGTTTAATTCGCCAGCCTAGTTTAAAAATCGTAACAATGGGGCCGGTTTATTGCCCGGCCGGTCCTATTTCCAAAGTTACAGCTCAAAATATCCGAAAGACAATAAAAAGCCTTTCAACTATTATTCATAGCTTGATCAATCGCTTCACTAGCACAAGGATGTCAGTTGAATCGAGATGGGGCCATTCAATGCCCAGGGTTCTCAACTTATCAAATCAGTACAAGACCAGTTTTTTTGATCTCATCAAACAGCATATCTATCCGGGGATTTGATAGGTTCGTTGCACTTACAC
>CAZFJT010000622.1:0-2608 GCA_964519135.1 uncultured Syntrophales bacterium
AGCTAATTATGCCCATAAGACCAATAATACGAGTATAAAAAAGTCTGAAAAAATATTATTATGGTAATCTTTAATAATGATTGGAAATCCGACTATTTCCTGCGTGGTTTAACCATATTCGGGCGATGACTATGAAAAGAACACTGGAAATGAGGCGTTTGGAGGCTTTTTGCAGTGTTGTGGAGCTTGGAAGTTTCACAAAGGCGGCTGACCATCTAAGCCTTTCCCAGCCAACCGTGAGTGAGCATGTGAGGAATCTGGAAGAAAGCATTGCTGAAAAACTCCTGGACCGGATGAGCAGAGATATTGTCGTTACGCCCGCTGGAGAAATATTTTATAGAAGGGCCAAAGAGATACTTGTACTAAGGGACAGGGCTCTACAAGAATTGGATGAATTCGGGGGTTCCTTGTCAGGTGAACTCAAAGTGGGCGCAAGCACAATTCCGGGCGCTTATATTTTGCCCGCTGTTATAGGCTCCTTTAAGCGGGAACATCCCAATGTGAGCGTGCATTTGGAAATAGGTTCAAGCGCTTCCATCCTGGCAGGGGTAATAGAGGGCGTATGCGAGGCAGGCGTGATAGGGCATAGAGGACATGACCAAAAGGTTCAAGCAGAAGAAATCTTCCATGATGACCTCGCGCTGACAGTCTGGCCGGAACATACGTGGACAAATATTGGCCGAATAAAATTGGAGCAGTTGGCGGGCGAACCGTTCATACTCAGGGAAAAGGGTTCAGGCACCAGGTCCGTGATGTTCGAGATCCTGGAATCAAAGGGTTTTGATCCCTCAAGGCTAAATCTGGTAAGTAGGTTAGGGGGGACTGAGGCCGTCCGCCAAGCAATTAAGGCAAAAGTGGGCGTATCAATTATTTCAAGGCTTGCTATTGAAGAAGATATTCAAAGTGGTAGGCTGCATGTAATCAATGTCGAGAATATTTCCTGGAGGAGACCGTTCTTTTTGGTGACCAGAAAAAACAGACGTTTGTCTCCAGCGTGCCAAGCCTTTGTAAATTATATAAAGTCTTTGAAAAATATTTAGCGCTTGAGTGTGACTTCAAGGAAGATAATATCCTCAAAAAAATCCGCAATTTTATAGATGAACTCAATAGGAGAAATTTGAGTGTGCGGAAGATATGTGCTCCTAATAACAGCAAAGACCCTTGCGGCTAATTACGGGCTTAGTGATGTAAGCCAACTAAAGCCAAGGTACAATATCGCTCCCGGCCAGGAAGTGGCCGTTGTCCGCAATAACCAGGAGAATGGCGCTCGTGAGCTGGCTTTTTTAAAATGGGGACTGGTCCCATTTTGGGCTAAAGATAAAAAGATCGGCTACAAAACCATCAACGCGAGATCAGAGACAGCAGCTAAAAGCCCGGCCTATAGAGCGGCCTTCAAATACAGACGATGCCTGATTCCTGCGGACGGCTTCTATGAATGGCTCAAAAAAGAGAAGGAAAAGCAGCCATATTTATTCCACATGGCTGATTGGTCTAATTTTGCTTTTGCGGGTTTATGGGAACATTGGGAAGGCAAAGATGGAGAAGTGATCGAATCATGCTCAATATTGACAACAGAGGCCAATGATCTGATCAAAGACTTCCACGACAGGATGCCTGTTATTTTGGATCCTGATCATTATGCGTCATGGCTCGAATCCGAAAAGACAGTGGTAAAGGAAGCTCAGAAGCTTTTAAAACCTCACCCAGGCCCATTTGAAGCCCGCCCGGTGAGTAAGAGTGTGAACAGCCCATCCAATGATCATCCATCATTGATAGAACCTGTGAATGGCTGAGTTGTCTTTTTTAAGATACCATATTCATTAGGCTATTATTGCAAGGAGAGATTTAGGTTTGAATTAAGTCAAAGCTTCTGTATATTGGGAATCAGAAATAATATTTTCATTATTTGTCAATAGTTTAATTGTTAAACCTACCTTTTAATTAGTGAAGCGGGTTAGGAAGATGGGAACAGCGGATCCTATTCGAGTGCTGTGTGTGGAAGACGATCCTGGTCTGGCCAGGTTACTGCAAAAGCGACTGGAACGCGCGGGATTCCTTGTAGACATAGCGCTGGACGGTGTTAAGGAATTTGCAAAGCATTCCATATGGAATTACGATGTGCTCGCGGTAGATCACAATATGCCCGGCAAGTCGGGCCTGGAGTTGATCAGGGAGTTGAGCCTGAGCGGTAATCTGCCGGTTACCATAATGATAACTGGAGCCGGTGACGAGGCTGTGGCGGTTGAGGCCCTGAAACTGGGGGCGTTTGATTACGTGATAAAAGACACCCAAAGTGATTATCTGGAAAACCTGCCTTCACTTATAGAAAATGCCTTGAGTAAAGAAAAGCTGCGGGAAAGACGTGAATCAGAGCAAAAGGCCCTCAAACGCTCGTACGAAGACCTGGAAAAGCGCGTAAGTCTTCAGCAAGTGACCCTTACAGAGTCGAGTCAAAAGCTTCAACTGGAAATAGAGAACAGAGAAAAGGCCGAGGCCGCTTTTAGAATAAGCGACCGCCGTTTCAGGCTCCTTTTTGAGGAATCCTTGGACGCTATGTGCTTGTCTGATCGGGAACACGGAATAATAGACGTAAATCGGTCGTTCAGAC
>CAZFJT010000623.1:0-2607 GCA_964519135.1 uncultured Syntrophales bacterium
GGATATAGATGCCGATGCGGTGATACCGTATACCGAGATACCCGGTTTTGTGAACCCGACAGTCGAGTTTCACGAAGGCCGTTTGATAGTGGGTACATTGAACGGCACGAAAGTCGCGGCGCTGCAAGGCCGGTTCCACTATTATGAAGGTTTAAGCCTGGACCAGGTTACTCTTCCGATCAGGGTCATCTCAGGCCTTTCAGCCAATACTGTCATAATTGTCTGCGCGGCTGGAGGATTAAATACCGATTTTACACCAGGTTCGGTAATGCTGGTTAAGGACCACATAAATCTAATGGGTGATAATCCCCTTAGAGGCGCCACAGACGAGAGGCTGGGTGAAAGATACCCTGATATGAGCAAGGCCTATGACCAGGAACTCATGGATATGGCCCGGCAAGCGGCCCTTGACAAAAATATCCTCTTGGCGACCGGAGTGTATGCCGCTGTTCAGGGGCCCAGCCTCGAGACCCCCGCTGAGACAAGGATGCTCAGGTTATTAGGCGCTGACGCAGTTGGAATGAGCTTGGCCGCGGAGGTAATTGTTGCAAAGCAGGTTGGCCTAAGGGTCTTGGCCTTTGCCGCAATAACCAATGTGAACATTCCGGACATTATGGCGCCCATAACTGTTGATGCAGTGATAAGCAACGCCCGGAAAGCCGATCCAAAAATCTCGGCTCTGATCACCGCGGTAGTCCAGGGGTTATGAGATTATGAGGCGCCAGGAAAGAATTGTCTTGAAAAATGGCCTTATAATGGCTGATCCTGAAAAACGCCATGTATCACCACACTTTAATACACTGGTTGAAAAGGGTGAAATCATCGGCGTTAATTTCAAAGACGCGCCCGGCCCAGGAGACGCAAAAATTATCGATTGCTCAGGCTGTCTGATACTCCCCGGCCTGGTGAATGGTCATATCCACGCCGCGATGAGTCTGTTCAGGGGCATTGCCGACGATTTACCTTTGGAGGAATGGCTCAATGACTACATATTCCCTGCTGAAGCGGCCTTTGTAAACCCGGAATTCGTTGAACTTGGCTCAACATTGGCTTGCGCTGAGATGGCGTTGAATGGAATCACCACATTCGCTGATGGGTATTTCTTTATGGAGAGGTCCGCTGAAGCGGCAAAAAGTGTGGGATTGAGATCTATTATCGCCCAAGGGATACTGGATTGCCAGACTCCTGATTGTAAAGCAGGAGAATGGACGAAAAGAATAGATGAATTTCTCTCGTTTATTCAGAAGGATAAAATGGTCGAACCCGCCCTGTTCTGCCATTCCCCATATCTTTGCGGCCCGGACACATATGTGAAAGCAAAGGAAACGGCCCGAGCCCACGGCTTAAAACTCTTTTCACACGTTGCTGAAACCGGCTTTGAAGTTCAAGTCATTAATGAACGATATGGTAAAACTCCTGTTGAACACCTCAGAGATTTGGGTGTTCTTGATCCTGATTTTGTATGCGTCCATTGTATACACTTAAGTGATGAAGACATCCGGATTCTGGGAGATACAGGCGCATGTGTTGCGCATTGCCCTGAAAGCAATATGAAACTCGCGTCCGGAGCGGCTGATGTGGTAAAAATTAGATCTAACGGGATCTTTATGGGTTTGGGCACAGACGGGCCGGCAAGCAACAATAATCTTGATCTGCTCGAGGAAATGAGGTCTGCTTCCCTGAGCGCGAAATTGTCCACATTAAAACCAGAGTCCTTGAGCGCAAAAGAACTTCTCAGCATGGGAACATTGGAAGGCGCCAAAGTATTAGGTTTGGATAGGGTAATAGGTTCTATTGTTCCAGGCAAAGCCGCTGACATAATTGTCATAGATATGAACAAGCCGCACCTGACGCCTATGTACGACCCTGTGTCCCACCTGGTATTTGCCTCAAACGGGTCGGATGTGAGGGACGTAATTGTAAATGGTTCTATAATAGTTCGCGAGAGGATATTGTTGACAATAGATCTTACTGACCTTCTTGACCGCTGTAGAAATACGGCCGCAGGCATAGCTGAAAAAGTGGGACTGAAATCATTTGGGGTTTGAACAAACAATGAGTGAGAAAATAACATATAAAGACGCGGGTGTTGATGTGGAGCTAGCCGATCGATTGATCTCGTCTCTTTCGGATCGTATCAAATCCACATTCAATTCCAATGTCATAGGGCCAATGGGCGGATTTGCCGCAATGTTCAGAATGGATACCGCCAACATGACCAGCCCTGTGTTGGTAAGCGCGACAGACGGAGTTGGAACCAAATTAAAGCTCGCGTTTCTCACAGGTATTCATGACACTGTGGGAATTGATCTTGTGGCCATGAATGTGAACGACATTGTGGTAACCTCAGCCAGGCCCCTATTTTTTCTGGATTATTTCGCTTGTGGTTCCTTGGACGCGAACATAATGAACTCGGTGATTTCAGGGATCGTTACAGGCTGTAAACTTGCCCACTGCGCATTAATAGGCGGTGAAACAGCGGAGATGCCCGACTTTTACGCACCAGGAGAGTACGACCTTGCAGGTTTTTGCGTGGGTATTGTTGATGAACAAAAGACCATAACAGGCGCGAAAATCTCAAAGGATGACGTTATAATAGGCCTGCTC
>CAZFJT010000624.1:0-2590 GCA_964519135.1 uncultured Syntrophales bacterium
ATGAAATCCTTGAGCAGACCGGATAGATTATCATTGTCGCGAGATGGAAATGATGTCATTATTAGGCTCATTTAAACAGCGGACATGATTCAAATCCTAATAAGGCTCCAGATTTATTATTTTTTTCTTATCATTATGGTTCCGTTTTTATAATCAACCCTTGATCACCCCCATGGGTCTTAGTCTGGCGACTTTCAAGGCTATGCCCGCATTGTGAATGGTTTCCACAACATTCGAGACATCCTTATAAGCGTCTGAATGCTCTTCTTTTAGGGTGTTTTTTCCCACTGAGCGCACGATTATGCCCTGGTCCTCCAGCTCCCTGTCTATGGCCCTACCTTTTGCGGCCTTTTTTGCCTTGCTTCTGGACATGCTCCTGCCAGCCCCGTGGCATGCTGAATAGAAGGTCTCCTCAGCGGTCTCAGCTCCCACGAGCACATAAGACGCGGTTCCCATGTCTCCAGGAACAAGCACTGGTTGGCCGGTTTTGCGATATTCTCGGGACAGGACCGGATGCCCAGGAGGTAAAGCCCTTGTGGCGCCTTTCCTATGCACACATAGCTCCACATCTTTTCCTTTTACATTGTGCTTCTCTTTTTTCGCTATATTGTGGCACACATCGTAAAGGAGCCTGAACCGGTTTGCGTGGGGAGTACCGCGCATGACCTTATCCCAAGCTTCCTTGGCTTTATACATGAGCATTTGCCTGTTCGCGTACGCGTAGTTTGCGGCTGCTGCCATTGCGTTGAAGTACTCTACAGCGCCCTTATCTCCTATCCTGGCAAAGGCCAATTGACGATCAGGTGTGTAAACGTCCATCTTTCTGGCCTCTTTGGTAAGCTTTGAAACAAATTCATCGCAGATCTGATACCCAAAGCCCCTTGAGCCTGTGTGCAGCATTATTGTGACCACGCCGGGCTCAAGCTCCCATTGCCTTGCCAACTTTTCATCAAACACTTCATCCACATAGGCCACTTCAAGGAAGTGATTACCAGAGCCCAAAGTCCCGAGCTGGGTTCTACCCCTCTCAACCGCCCTGTCACTGATCTTTGAGGGATCCACCAGGGTTCCGTCAGGGTTGGTCAGTCTTCCTGTATCCTCTATACGTTCAAGGTCGGAATCCGAACCCATTTGGAGTTTATCGATAACCCAAGACGCGCCGTAACGGGCCACTTCCCCAAGCTCCTTTTTGGTCAAGACCATACCGCCTCCGCGTCCCAAGCCGCATGGAACATTCACAAACAGCGCGTCCACCAGATCCCTGAGACGTTCACGAACGGTCATTACATCAGAGCCTGTTACAGCCATGCGGACCCCACAGTTTATATCGTACCCCACTCCACCAGGAGAAACCACTCCACCGTCCATATCAAAAGCCGCGACTCCGCCAATGGGAAAGCCATAACCCCAATGCATGTCAGGCATGGCCATGGATCTTTCAACTATACCAGGCAGGTGAGCCACATTGTACACCTGGATGGGAGCGTCGTCCTTGTCCAATTCAGCGACTGTTTTGGCGCTTGTATATAAACGCCCGGGAACGCGCATCATTCCTTCTTTGGGTATTTCCCACCTCACGTCATCCAATCTCTTTAATTTGAATTGTCTTTTTGACATTATTCCATTCCTACAGACTTATTATTCTCAGACTTTTCCGGAGATCCGCAATTAGGACCGGTATTTGCTTGAAAAACAAAAAACCCCCTGATCATTTCAGAGGGTTTATTATTAAATCACGATTATGCTTGAGTCCAGATCAGGCAATCAGGCTTGGCCCCTCCAAAGACAACTTTCACTAATTGGTTTATTCATAGCTTTAAATCACTCTCTCATTAGTTATACTTGCGCGTATGAAACTGTTTTCTTCATCATAATCACAAGACCATCATAAATAACTTTTGTTCGCCATAAAACAACATTATTCTTTTTTATGGAAAGCGTTCCCACGGTATTTTCCAATTGATAATCTCGATTTCCGGCTCGCGCTTCCTTTGGGGACTCTATTGATGTATGATGTCCGCTTATTCAGTTTCCGGAGTTATTGAAAAATGAGTCAAAGTTGGATCCCGATTTCAACCATATTAAAGACTGTCCCAAAGATTTTGGAAAACCCCAGGTACGCCAAAAACCTCGCCATGATACAGGCCGACAAGGTGAAACGCAACATTTCCTCTGCCAAAGGGGACGGGTCAGCCGGTAAGATAAGACAATTCAGTGTTCGAATAACCGACCTTTGCAATCTCAGATGCCATACATGCGGCCAATGGGGAGATCAGGGTTTTTTGCGGGATTGTTCAATTGCTAGACTCAGGGATGACGAAGTTTCACCTGACAGGTATATAGAGTTGCTTCATGACTTGAAAGATAAAGGGCACACTCCTTCTGTATACCTCTGGGGCGGTGAGCCTATGCTGTACAAGGGCTCTGTTAAAATTATCGAAGAAGCCGCCAAACTGGGGATGCCTCCAAGTATAGCCACCAACAGCACAGGTTTGGCAAAGCACGCTGATAGGCTCGTAAAGGCGCCGATGTTTCTGGCCCAGATATCCATTGACGGCCCGGACGCAGAAACACACAATAAGAGCAGGCC
>CAZFJT010000625.1:0-2581 GCA_964519135.1 uncultured Syntrophales bacterium
CTATTGGCCCAAAAAGACAGGGAAACATATGTGAAGATTAAGCATGGAATAAGGGCGGAACTAAAGGATCTGGTTCCCAAATAGGTCCGCTTATTCGGCGCTATTATTGTTTCGACCTATTATGGGATCATCCGGGCTAATGAAAGTAATCAAAAGCGTTATATAGTTGAGTATTTACACAATTAGTATTGAAGTCAGGTTGACCGGCGTTCCGATTCGCTCCGTTTAATTTTGAGAACTGCTTTAGATGAGCTTTTTGATCTGAAAACCTGACTTGGCCAGGAAAACGGGTATGTTGTGCGCGGTGTTCATCATGGTGTTTTGGAATTCTTGTGTCGCTTTTTTCCAGGGGGATCGAAATATCGCTGGATCGCATTCCAGGACCTTACAAACCGAATAAAACGTCTCAGGGTCATCTTCCAGGTTTTCACGAATGTGATCGAATAAACATTCCGCCACCTTGTAAGCCTGAGAATCACTGAAACGGAACTCCCCTGCGCTCAGATCATGTAGGGGAGTTATGGTGTGGGACAGGTCCGATAAAGCGCGCGCTATATTGTCCGCGTGCACTCTGCATCCTTTTTTAATATCCACAGGGAGCCTGCTCCAAGTTATTGAGGCGTCTATAGAGCAGGATTCTCCGGCCGACGCGCAAAGGGATTGGCGCTCAAGATAAAACCCTCTTGCAATAATTTCTATTGTGCCCCCCAGAATAAGGTCAGGGTCGCAAGTCCTGTCAACAAACCCGAAGGAATGAAGCACACCGAATCCATTGGTCCTGCCGTCCGCGGCCTCTATCAATCTTGCCAGGCCCCCTTCATGAACCATCCTGGTAACTATAGGCGTATTGAACGGCCTCAGGTGAGGCAACAGGGCCATAGCCGCCGCAAGAGCTCTTGAATCGTCATCCAAACATATGTACGCCCGTGTTATGTGGCAATTGCCCTCTGAATCATAGAGGAACTTGGCCTCATGGAAGGCCGAAGACTGAACATCCATGGGCAATGTATCTATGATCGCCACTTCGTTGAGCATGGGATTTCTTAGTGTAAGAAGTTTTTTTCTGTCTTCAGGATCACGATCCACAAGAAGGAATCTTAATTTTTCACCAGAAGATCCCCTGGAATTTGCCCAGGTCCTGGAAGCGTGAATCACAATGCTCTGGCCGAAACGTCCCAAACCCACAATGAGGATATAGGGCCGCCTGTCTTTGTTGGTAAAGGCAGGATGCTCCTCGAGCATTGCCGACGCGCCCCGCATGTACGTGTTAAAGAACTCGAGTCTGAAGCCATGGGCTTGCCCCATAGCTATTTCCTGGCCCCTTAACATTTCCACCAGCTCCAGATCACTGATCTCCACCACACATTTCAATGGATATTTCGTCCTTTTGGACACAAGGTCACGCGCGTCCATAGCTATCTCCGCGTTGACACCATCAGATCCGCAAACCGCCACTAGGTTTTCCGCTTCCTGAACCCTTGCTGTGGCCAGTGTCTCTATCTCTGTGGCGTCTCCGATGAGTACGATCGCGCCCAGATTTCTGCACTGGTCAATGCCTTCATTATTTGAATCGTTTTCAATAATTACCAGATCCTTGTTCATGTTTATGAATGACCTGGTCAACAGCGCGCCTCGCCTGCCGAGACCGCATATTACTGTGTGGTCTTTTAAAAATCTTAATCTGATCAGTTGGATGCGTTCACGAAAGATCAGGGCGAAAGCTGATATTGCAGTGTATAAAGTTGTGGCCGGCGCCATTAACCTGGCTGTTTCCAGTTGCCAATGCACATGCGGTCCGGTAACTGAGCCTGATTCAACGGTAAAGAGTTGTAGGGTTACATAGATTAGATCCCATGTGGACATGGGACTTCCCAGGCCCTTGTAATAAAGGGAGAACCCCCAATAGCCCAGGACCATGGATATGGACCACATTGATCCCATTATGAACCACTGATTATGATTCAGGAATCTTATCAGATCCACACCAAAGAGTCTGCGAATCCTGCGCCAAAATTTGAATAAGCGCCAAAAGGCCCTAGATGAACCAACCGCCAAAACACCCTCCACCCAATTCAGCCACTAGCCTCAAAAACCACAAGACGTCCTTTTAATACATTAGCCGGGATTCCGTGATCAGGGCAAACCTTATTCCATAATCATAAGCTTAATTAAATCAATACGCTCCCCAGTCCTGATCTCCAGGTAAATAGTACGACGGTAATAAAAACCTGAAGAGTCTTGCCACTGACTTAGCTTTCTCAAGTCTCTGCTCCCTTTGGACCATCATGGAACCAAATTCCTTATTGAACATTTCGTCGAATTTATTTTCAGCGGCTTCCTTTAGTTCTTCTTCATTTCTGAAAAGGCTTCTAATGTCGGCCAATTCACCTGGATCCAGCCAGAATCCGCCACAGGATGGGCATTCATCAACTTCCACATTTTGCTTAACACTGAAGAAATGACGCATTAAAGGCATACCGTCACACTTGGGGCATAGCCTCTTTTTGGTGTGATCCACAACGATCTCAGGGTCGGTCTCTATGTCAAGGAGATCTTCGCCCAGCCCTTCATGGGGTTCATC
>CAZFJT010000626.1:0-2578 GCA_964519135.1 uncultured Syntrophales bacterium
GTTCCTGAGCATGAACATGTATCTGAGCAGGTGACCATGGTCCTGGAGGGTTCGATAAAGATCATAGGGGCTCAAGGCTCAGAGGCGAATTTGTCTCCAGGTGAGGTCCTGGTGATACCTCCTTCTGCTGCGCATTCAGCTTCAGTGGGTCCCAAAGGCGCCACTGTCATGGACATATTCTCTCCGGTAAGAGAGGATTTCATACATTCCAAACCATCTTATTATCGAAGTGAAAGTGAACCTGACCGAGCTGTTTGTTCAGAGGATGAGATCCACTCAAAAATACACTCCATCCTCATTTCAAACGGCGCTCAAGCCACATTGGACCAAGTGAAAGAGGTTTCAGTGGACATTTTGGCCGGATATATCTACGAGAAGGGCCTTGTGACTATGGGCGAACTAAGAAGGATCATGGGTTGGGATAAAAAGCGAGCAAAAGCAGCTTTAAGGGAGTGGAAACATGGAGATGATCATAGCCAGTCCAGTTATGAAAAAATGCTTAGAACCCAAGTGGTCTTGCCATGGGAAAGGCCCATTGGGAGACCGAAAAAGTAGGACAAAATACCGGCGTTGATCGAGATCTGTTGCGTCTCGATCTATGGTGGATGAAATAGAATCAAAAGCGTTATGGATTGAAAGATGGCTCGAACACCGGATCAGATAGCCAAGATCAAGGAAGCGATAAGGCGGAATTTCAACGACAGCCCAGCCCATTATGCTGAATTTGAAGACTCGTGTTCCTTTTTCAGGGACCTCAACCAGGAATTGAATCAAAAGATCAATGTCCGTCCAGGGGCGAAGATTCTGGATATAGGATGCGGTTTCGGCGCGAGCAGCGTCCAGTTATTACAAGACAATATAGATTCCACTGTGATCGGCCTGGATATCTCAGAAGGTATGATAAGGAAGGCTGAGGATCTATACGGACATATGACGGGCCTTGAATTCATAGTTGGAGACGCCTCAAAACTCAATGATTACTTCTCTGATAAATTTGACGCTGTGGTTTACAGCGCCTCCATATTCCTGATTCCTGATTACACAGAGAGCCTCATTCAGGCAAAAGGCCTGTTAAAACCAACCGGCGCCGTGGGGCTTACTTTCATGGATGGGCTATATGGGGCATCAGAGGAAAATCTATTGGCCCGCATTGAAAAGGAGCGCAATATAGGTGTGAGCTTAAAGAGAGCTGTGAGACTGGATGAATTTGTAAAAGAATTTGAAAACATATACCCAACTGTTGGTTCATGGACCACTGATTTTGATCCTCCAATGGAACAATTGCAAGCCTTTTTCTCAATTCCGGCCATGTCAGCCGGTCTGTTTCCTTCATTGCCTTACCATGAGCGTTTAAAGAAGCTGGATACCCTGTTTTATTACTTGGCTCAGACCAAAGTGTCGTTCAGATGGAGATTCATGACAGGAGCGGTCCATTAAATATTTGTAGTAATCTCACAATAGCTATAAAATGAGTTTGTAAGAGTAATAATCAATTATTCTGGAAACATCATAAACACCCCCATGAAAGACCTGCGCCATTATTGACGAGATGAGCGCCGCGCGATACAGTATAAGATACGATCCCTTTTCTCATTTAGGCGCCGCTCATGACAGACAAGGATGAATCAAAGACCAGAATGGAGTTGCTTGAGGAAATCAATGCCTTGAAGGCTGAACTGGAAGCGTTTAAGGACCTGGCGGGGCGGAAGGGAACCGGAATGCTCAGGCTGGGAGAAAAAAGCGATGAACGCTGTCCATTCGAGGATTCCTGCTCTGAAATAATATGGGATTTTGAGGAAGGAAAAGAGCCGGAAGTTGACGGCCTTGAAGCATCCAACTCACAAAGGGATGTATTGTGGATTGAATCCGCTCAATCCAGCCATTTTTCCAAACCAAACAATATACCCGAGGATCTGACACATTCGGGCAGCTTTGATCTCAGGTGGATGAGGTGGGCTGCCTTTGCCAAGCTATTGCAGGCTGTTCCGGTCTCAATGGCCCTTTTGGATCAACGCGGAAGGATCCAGTTTGCCAATAATCGTTTGGTGGGCATTCTGGGCGCCCAGGCCCAGACACTGGGAGAGTCTTTCTATTCATTTTTTCCCACAGAACCCATGGCCAAGCAAGCGGAACATCTTCTTTCAGGTGTTCTCGAGAAAAGGGATCAGCGGACCATGGAATGCT
Source organism: uncultured Syntrophales bacterium (assembly GCA_964519135.1). Classification (GTDB taxonomy): domain Bacteria; phylum Desulfobacterota; class Desulfomonilia; order Desulfomonilales; family Desulfomonilaceae; genus CAZFJT01. The sequence goes on from CAZFJT010000626.1 coordinate 2,185, forward strand.
CCCTTAGGATAGGGAAAAAGAAGGTTTGGGCCAAGCTGACATTCAGACCGATCAGATTTGGATCGGAAAGACAAGTCCTGGTAGTTCTTGAGGACCTGACATCCCAGATGAATGAACTGGCGCTCAACCTGAAATACAGGCGATTGGTCCATTCATTCCCAATAGGAATAGTTGAGCTTCGTTTGGATCAACCGGTTTCACCGCTATCGAATCTGGAAACCCTGACGAACAAGATCCTTGACGCAAAAATAACAGAAGGCAATATCGAGTTCGCCAGACTGCACGGTTACTCCAGAAAAGAAGATTTAAACGGAGTCCATTTAGGGGACGCACTGCCCTGGGGGCCAAAGATCAGATCCCTTATAGCCCAGTGGGTGGACAATGGGCTCTCAAC
>CAZFJT010000627.1:0-2577 GCA_964519135.1 uncultured Syntrophales bacterium
GGTGTTGACAGACGGATAACCCATGTGGCCATTGATAAAGATACCGGACTGGAGAAATATTTCTATATCAGGCCTGATTTCAGGTTTGTTGACGTTATAAATTTAAATGGACCCAAGACCTTATCAGAGCGAGCAAAGACGGAGATATTGGATAAGCTTAATGATCCCAAGGCATTGAGAGAGATACTTCCTCCTGAACATTATGAATTCCATGGACTGGCTCTTTTGAAAGTGATCGACGTTACTAGTAGCGAGATTATGAAAGAACTTGAGCGGGATCTTGTTAACAGCGACTCCATGTTCACTAATGAAGGATTTATGAACCTTCAGCGAAGACTTAGAATCCTCTTTCAGAAGCCGGAAATCGTGGCAAGCATCTCCGCTGTTCAAGGTGACAAGGCTATGTTGTTGCAAAAGGGCTGTGACCTTAGGCACAATTGCATCTTTACAGGTTCGGTGCATATCCCGATTGATGAGTTTGCCGGATCCATTTATGAAAGAGCCGTTTCTCAGCAGGGTGTGCTTAGGGTAAGAGATGTGGCTGAAGAGCCTGTGAAGACCAGAGTTGAAAACGAGATACTGGAAATGGGCTTCAGGTCGAAGTTAATAGGCCCTTTGCGTTACCAGGATCAGCTCATAGGATCTTTGGATTTGGCTAGCCCGGTTCCCGGAGGATTGGGGCCCACTGACCAGCTCCTTTTGGATCAATTGCGACCCATGTTCGCTGTATCATTGAAGCGAGCGTTGGATCAGCTTAACACTAATGTTCAAACCATCATCAAAGAAAAATGCACTGCTGTTCATCCCTCTGTTGAATGGAAATTCCAAAGGGCGGTATTCAACCATTTGGAGAACAGGCGTATCGGAAATGAGTCGGAACTGGAACAGATAGTCTTTAGGGACGTCTTTCCACTTTACGCGGCCACAGACATTAGAGGTTCTTCTGAGCTTAGAAATAAAGCCATATCAGACGACCTCACCGAACACTTGAGGCTTTCATTGGATATCGTTAATCAAGCTTCAAGTATCAAGAATATGGACATATTAGGTGAGATTTCACACAAAATAGCTTCCATTCTTGATTCACTGAACGGTAATCTATCCGCTGGTGACGACAAGAAGGCGTCAAAGTTCCTTACCAAGGAACTGGAACCCCTGTTTCCTGTATTTAGTGAATTCGGCGATGAAGTTTCAGAGGCTATAGAAAGATACAAATCCGCTGTGGATAAGAACTTCGGCACGGTCTATAAGAAAAGAAGGGCATTTGACGAGGCCGTCAGGGTCTTTAACGACAGATTGTCACAATATCTGGATAAGGAAGAAGCCATAGCCCAATCCATATTTCCCCACTATTTTGACAAACACAAAACCGACGGATTAGACCACATAATTTATGTTGGCGAATCCATGGTAGAGGATAGATTGTTCAGTGAATTGTACGTTAAGAATCTCAGGCTCTGGCAGCTCATGACATCATGCGGATTGGCCTGGATCTCCAATCAATTGCAAGAGCAACTCAGTGTCCCTCTTAAAGCAACGCACCTGATTCTTGTGTCCCACAATCCTATATCAATAAGATTCAGATTTGATGAAAAGCGATTCGATGTTGACGGCGCGTACGATACAAGCCAGGAAATCATAAGATCACGAATTGACAAAGCTGTGGTAAAAGGCGGCTCAGAAAGGCTCACACAACCTGATAAAATAGCCATAGTTTACTCTACTCCCAGTGAAGCCCAAGAGACGCTGGGTCATATAGACTTCCTTATAAATGAAGGTTATATTGAACCTGACATAGAGGAATTGGAACTGGGAGATCTTCCTTCTGTTCAGGGATTAAAGGCCCTTAGAGTAAAGGTCAACCTGGAATCAAATTCCTTGGCCCAAAGGATTAAACGTATTTCCAGTTAAAAAGTCAGAACAGGAGTTTTTGGTGAAGCAGTCCATAGGAGATACGAACTGTCTGTACCCCATGCTCACAGCGCTGGTCGGCGCGCTTGTGGATGGCAAGCCGAACTACATAACAATAGCGCATGTGGGAATTATGACACCCCAATCAATTTCATTAGGAGTACACAAGTCCCATTACACTAATCGCGGAATAATCAAAAATGAGTGCTTTAGTGTGAATCTTCCATCAGAGGACATGGTCAAAGTAACGGACTATTGCGGCCTTGTTTCAGGGAAGAAAACAGACAAATCCATTCTCTTTGAGAATTTCTACGGAAAACTGGAAAGAGCGCCAATGATTGTCGAGTGTCCCATTAATATGGAGTGCAAGCTGATTGAATACGTTGATATGAAAACCCATGACATATTCATTGGTGAGGTTGTTGCCACTTACTGTGAAGACGAATACTTAACGGACGACAAAGTGGATTTTCAAAAGGTCAGGCCGATTTTCTTTGTTATGAATGACAAGTCTTACTGGAAAATCGGGGAGAAAATTGGCTGCGCGTGGAGCGAAGGCAAAGATCTCATAAAGTAATAAATCTTTTCCGGCCCAGCAAAAAGACCTTGCGCTAAATAACATATTGCTGAATTACCCAACTGAGGGTCCATTGCGCGGCCGCATAC
>CAZFJT010000628.1:0-2571 GCA_964519135.1 uncultured Syntrophales bacterium
GACCTATAGGATCCACCTCCGCGTACCTTATAAACGCATATAGGGAGATTCCGAGAACGATCAATCGGACGTAAAAACCGCCCACTAAAGAGGCCATTGCAGACCCTTTTGAGAAGAATCCGGTTTCTTTAACTCGTTTTGCGGACAATATTTGATTAAGAACCATCAATCCACCGGCCACCGCAAAACCTAAACTAAATTCCGGCCGCCAAACAAGGGCCGTTAATCCAAGGCCCATAATGTAACAGAATGCGGTTATGAGAGTTAAGATTCCAGGGATTCTGTCTGTATTCATACTCTATATTCAGTTTCTATTTTCAGTCTGTATTATTATCGGTCTTCTTGTTTTTCCACTTGGTCTTCGGTCTGATCGGCGCTCTGTTTTTCAGCGTCTCTTCTAAGTTCCCGTCTGACGACTATCCAAACATTTCTTCCAGCGGCCGCCACTCCAAGAAAAAAGAAAACAATACTGAACCAAGGGAATGTGTCCAGTTTGGAGTCCAACCAGTATCCAAAGGCCGCGCCTATAAGTATTGAGAATACTATGGAAGCGCCCAGTTGTAGGGCGTCGCCTACCACTATCCAGGTTGTTCGCCAACCTTTCACTGAAGATATCCTAACTAGCAGATAAATACCGCGTGTGTCAACCAAACATTGGCGCGACCGGCGGTGATCATGCAATTTTTATTTAAGGGCCATAATACAGCAAGTTCAATGGATAAGTCCATAAAATACTACATTGACGCGTGCTGGTCTCAGTGATATTCGTTTATTTTTCCACCAGCCAATTCCCAAATAATGGTAAATTTAAGCAGTAGCATAAGCTCGTATTAATGCCGACTTCAAACAAAAGACCGTTTTAACGGAAAATTTGGTTAAAATTCAAAGAATGCGCGTCAGGTGGAGGGTTGGAAATGGGCCTTACCGAAAAGTATGAATTGGGTTTCACAGCAAAGATAGTTGAGGCGTTCCTTGTTTCCAAGCTTCCGGTAATCTTTACCATTGCATGCCTTCTTGCAGGCGCGGCCTCATTGTGGGTCACCCCAAGGGAAGAAGAGCCTCAGATCGTAGTGCCCATGATCGATATCATGGTGGATGTCCCGGGCGCGTCCGCTGAAGAAGTTGAAAACCTGGTCACCATAAATCTGGAGAGACGGCTTTGGGAAATAGACGGGGTGGAGTACGTTTATTCCACTTCCTCGCCTGGGTCCGCGCTTGTGACCGCCCGCTTTTTTGTGGGGCAAGATAGGGAAGATAGTATTCTCAAGGTCCTGAGCAAGGTTCAGGCTAATATGGACAAGGTCCCGGCAGGAGTGGCCGGTTGGGTTATCAGACCCATGGAAATAGATGACACCCCAATTGTCACGTTTGCCTTATATAGCGATAAATATGGTGATTATGAACTCAGAAGGATCGCCGAGGAGTTGGTTCACAGACTCCAGACCATAGAGGATACCGGCGCGACCGACATTAAAGGAGGTAGCAAGAGGCTTATAAGGGTCTTGATGAAGCCCGACAGGATGGCTGCAAGGTCCATTGGTCCAAATGACATTGTAAGAAAACTCGAAGCAGCCAACACAAATGTCAAAGCAGGGACCATGGATGTTAACAGCAATGAGATAGTCGTTTACGCAGGCCCATATATAAGCTCAGTGGAACAACTGAGTAAAATAGTTATTGGAGTATCGGATGGCAGGCCCGTTTACTTGAGGGACATTGCTGAAATAGAGGACGGACCTGAACTACCCAACTCCTATACACGTCTGAGATTTGCAGCGGGCGCGTTCAAGGAATCCCACAGGTTTGTCCCTGAAGGCGCTGAAATGGGCAAGGCGTATAATCAAGTGACAATTCAGGTGGCTAAGAGAAAGGGAACCAATGCTGTAAAGGTTGCGGAAAATCTAATTCACAAAGTTATGGAGCTAAAAAAGGATATCATTCCCACGGATGTGAATGTTCTGGTGACCAGAAACTATGGTGAAACCGCCAACCACAAGGTTAATGAGCTGGTAAAGCATCTCGGCATAGCAATAATAAGCATAATCGCGTTGTTGACAATCATGTTGGGAACAAGGGAGGCCATGATAGTGGCCCTGGCTGTTCCCATGACCCTTGGAGTGACCCTTTTGGCCAATTACCTTTTTGGGTATTCCATAAACAGGGTGACACTATTCGCGCTCATATTATCATTGGGGCTCCTGGTGGATGATCCAATAGTGGATGTGGAGAATATCCACCGACATTTCAAGGAAAAGTTGCATCCACCCCTTGACGCGACCCTGCTTGCCGTGGATGAGGTCAGACCTCCCACCATTCTGGCCACCCTTGCTGTAATAGTATCATTTGTTCCCTTGTTCTTTATTACGGGAATGATGGGTCCTTATATGGCGCCAATGGCCCTGAATGTTCCTGTGGCCATGATAATGTCCCTTGTGGTTGCCTTTACGGTTACTCCCTGGATCACATACCACGCTTTAAAGCATGAGTACGAAAAGGAATCAGAACCCTATGATTTCAAAAAAGGCCCAATTTACAGGTTCTATAATTGGATAATCACACCGTTCCTTGAGA
>CAZFJT010000629.1:0-2568 GCA_964519135.1 uncultured Syntrophales bacterium
ATGGAAAACAACCTGCCCGCGATAATGCTCGTGGATTCAGGTGGCGCATACCTGCCCATGCAATCTGAGATATTCCCTGATGTGGATGACGGAGGAAGGGTCTTCTACAATCAGGCCCAGATGTCCAAGATGGGAATTCCACAGATAACTGCCGTTATGGGGCTTTGCACGGCAGGTGGCGCGTACGTTCCGGCCATGTCCGACCATGTGGTTCATGTGAATAAAACAGGCGCGATATTCCTTGGCGGTCCTCCTTTGGTCAAGGCCGCGACAGGCGAAGAAGTTACTGAAGATGAACTGGGAGGCGCGTTATTGCATTGCCGGGACTCCGGGGTATCGGATTATTACGCTGAAGATGATAGCCACGCGATGCAGATAGTTCGTGACATCATTGAATTTCTGCCAAAGGGACAAAAGCAAGGGATACCCTTAAGGGCGCCAAAGCCGCCTATGTATGATCCAAAGGAGCTTTGGGGTGTTGTTCCGGAAAATATCTCCACACCATACGATTGCAGGGAGATTATCGCCAGGCTGGTGGATGGTTCAGAGTTCCATGAATTCAAGGCGTTATACGGAATAACTCTAGTATGCGGTTGGGGATATATACATGGCCAATTGGTGGGGATTTTGGCCAATAATGGTGTCTTGTTTTCCGACAGTTCTCTAAAGGCCACCCAATTCATAACAAATTGTGATCGTGAAGGGATCCCACTGGTTTTCCTTCAGAACATAACCGGATATATGATTGGTCGTGATTATGAAAAGGGCGGTATTACCAAAGACGGCCACAAAATGGTAAACGCTGTTTCCACAGCCACTGTTCCAAAGTTCACGGTAATAGTGGGAGCGTCATTTGGCGCGGGAAATTATGGTATGTGCGGGAGGGCCTATTCACCCAGGTTCCTATGGATGTGGCCAAACTCACAAATAGGAGTCATGGGCGGTGAACAGGCCGCAAATGTCCTGGTATCATTGCAAAACACCAATTTGGCAAAGGCCGGGCAACCTCCAATGCCCAAGGAAATGGAGGATCAGATCAAGCAGCCAATCATAGATTCCGCCTTACGTGAAGGAAACGCTTACTATAGCAGCGCAAATCTTTGGGATGATGGGATCTTGGATCCTGCTCTTACACGTGATGTTTTAGGCCTGGCCATATCCGTGTCCCTGAATTCTCAATTAGCTGATCGGACCTATGGTCACGGCCTGTTCAGGATGTAGGAGGATCTCCCATGTTTTCAAAGATACTAATCGCAAATCGTGGTGAGATCGCTGTCAGAATTATAAGAACAGCCTCAGAAATGGGCATAAAGACAGTGGCTATATACTCTGAAGCGGATAGACGCGCCTTACACGCACTTAGCGCCGATCAAGCCGTGTTCATAGGAGACTCCGCTCCTTCGGCCAGTTACCTGAATATGGATAATATCATAAAGGCCGCCAAGGAGACCGGAGCAGAAGCCATACATCCTGGATATGGATTTCTTGCTGAAAATCCAAAGTTTGCCAAAAGGGTTGTGGATGAAGGCCTGGTTTTTATAGGACCGCCCGCTGATGTTATGGCCAAACTCGGCGATAAGACCACAGCCCGCCAAATAATGTCAGATACCAATGTCCCCATAATTCCGGGTCTTATTGCTTCTGAAACAGATCCTGAAAAATTCGCGAAAACTGCTGATGAAATGGGATATCCGGTATTGATAAAAGCCGCGGCAGGAGGTGGCGGTAAGGGTATGAGGGTTGTTGAGGACCCCAAAAATTTGAAGGAAGCCACTGAACTGGCTTCAAGTGAGGCCCTTGGCGCGTTTGGTGATGGCTCGATATATCTTGAGAAGTATCTGGATAAACCCAGGCATGTTGAATTCCAAATTCTTGCGGATCACCAAGGAAATGTTGTCCATTGTTTTGAAAGGGAATGTTCCATACAGCGGAGGCACCAAAAGATCATTGAGGAGACGCCTTCGCCGGTGGTTGACGAAGATCTCAGGGCTCGCATGGGCCAGGCTGCTGTAGAAGCAGCAAAAGCATCCGGGTACGTGAACGCTGGAACTGTGGAATTCCTGTTGGACAACTCAAATAATTTCTATTTCCTGGAGGTGAATACAAGGCTCCAGGTGGAGCATCCCATCACTGAGATGATAACAGGCTTGGATCTTGTGCGCAGACAGATAGAAGTAGCCGCGGGCCAACCTCTACCATTTAAACAAGATGACCTCAAATCCACTGGCCACTCCATAGAGTGCAGGATTTACGCTGAGGACCCTGAGATGAATTTCATGCCCGCGCCCGGCAAAATACTATATTTCAAAGCCCCTGAAGGACCGGGGATAAGGTACGACCATGGCGTTTATACTGATTTTCATGTTCCTTCCAATTACGATCCCATTCTTGGAAAGCTCATCACATGGGCTGAGGACAGGCCAACAGCGATCCAGCGTATGATCAGGGCATTAAGGGAAGCTGTAATCCTTGGGGTAAAAACACCTGCGGAATATCTCATAGATATACTCGATTCAGAGCCCTTTAAAAATGGAGATACTCACACCCACTTCATAGAACAACACTTTT
>CAZFJT010000630.1:0-2566 GCA_964519135.1 uncultured Syntrophales bacterium
GTCATAGTTCGCTTCACCGTAATGAAGGACGGCTCACTGGCTAAACTGGAACTCCTGAAAAAAACGAAATTCAAGTCATTGAATAATGCGGCAATGGAGATAGTTAAAAAGGCCTCTGAGAATTTTCCGGAGGCGCCTCACACATACACGGGCCCGAGCCTGACCTACGCCGTGCCCATAAAATTCAGAAAGAGAGCAAAAAATAAACACTAGAGGTGTATTACATGAATATGGACTCAAATACCGCAATAATTCTACTTGGTCACGGCAGCAGGGTAAAGGACGCGAGCAAGCCCATGGAGCGTTTGGCCCAGGCCCTTGAAGGTCGTTTGAATCCAGGGAAGGTATATGTGTGTTACATGTCCAGGCTTGGGCCCCATTATCCTGAGGTATTCCAGAAAGCCCTGGATGAAGGGGCGAAACAGGTTTTGGTAATACCTTATTTCCTCCATGAAGGGCTTCACATAAGGCTGGATATTCCACAAATGTTGCAGGAGGAAGCTGCAAAGGCGCCGGAAGTTCGGGTCATATTGGGCAAGAACCTCGGTTATGATGAATCCCTGGTGGAACTGGTGGAGAAGCGTTGCAATGAAGCTATTGATTTCAATGATATAAGGTCTGTCCCGTTGCCGGATTCCGATTCATTCCCATTGCCCGAGGGTCAGAGCGAATTCATAGCCGTTGATGAACAGACCGCCAAGAAGCTAAGGCGGATGGGGCTAGTGAACCATTGAAACAAGCCTTTTTGGATTCTATATAAAAAAGTATTGACAAAAATCTCTTCTGTTTGCTAGGCTTACAACAGTCTATTCAAAATTTAATAAGAAGAAGAATCTTTCTGTGGAAGACGGTGAGAGACCGTCGCTGCCCCGCAGCTGTAACCGGGAACGAAAGCCCGTACGATGTCACTGCTCTGGAAAGGGCGATAAGCCTAATATAAAGGAGTGGGAAGACTCGGGCGAGTAGGATGATCCGGGAGCCAGAATACTCGGATGGATTCTTGATTCACTATAAACCTGCGAGGGCGGGTTGTGAAGTGTATAATCACGCCCAACCCTCGCAAAGTATCAGCGGAGGGTTTTTTCGTTTCAGGAACACACATCCCGTAATTAATAGAACGAATAGGATAAGCAGGCCCAGACCTTGGTAACGACAAGATCCGAGCCTTGGTAAAGGTGTGTTGCCACACATACCTCCCATACCATCACTAGTCCCATTCGTCAAATCAAGGTTGCTCAGTAAAGATCCCGGTTAGGGGCTATGCCCCCGAATATGGTCGGGATTCAATCGGAGTTGTTTGTTCTTCTTTCGAAACGCCCTCCCAATGTGAGGTCTTTCAAATGTATTCATGTATTCGTTTGTTATTAGGTATGGTTATGGTTTTGTTGTCCGCGTCTCTGGGCTTCTCCTTTCATGGACAGTACTGTCCTCCCAAGGGCTGCCCTCCAGCAATGCCGCAGGTAGCGCCCAGCCCCCCACAGCCCGTTACACAAACTATTTCGGTTAAGGTCCCTGTGCAGCAAGCCCCGGAGGTTCGTGTTGCTCCAATGTGCGGCCCTTGTGGACCCAAGTCCGTTCAAATCAGACCCTCTAAACCGTATGCCGCTCCGGTTAGGGTGAAGCTTGAAGTGGAGCCCAGACCAGTGGGAAATGTGAACTTGGCGCCTGTCGCTGTTCGGGACCCGGGCCCTGTCAAGCCTATAATCGCTCATAGCGTAGGACTTGCCGGATCAGTGGTTGCCCTACCATTCCGAAGCATCGAGATGTTCTGCGCTACTCGCCAAAAAAAGCAATGCGGCCCGGTCCCCATTTATAGGCCTGTTGCGCCTGGGCCTCCTCCAGCTTGTGGGCCGATTACCAAATGCCCTCCACCGAGATGCGCGCCCCCTGCTTGCGCGCCAAGGCCTGTTCCAGTGACCTGCGCGCCCGTGGGCCCATCTGTCGCGCCTTTACCCAGGCCCTCTTGGTACGCGCCCCAGCCGGTCCCATATATCCCCCCGGCAATTGTCAAGGACGCGATGGAATACCCCGCGACAGAGCCCAATGGTCTTTTGAGCGGAGTCTACAACCTTCCCTCGAGAATCCTGAAGAGAGGGCGGTTCTACGGCGACCTGGCCGGTCCCAGGAATGTATGTAAGCCCTACTAGGCCCTATTGAGGTAGTAAAGGCTTTTCTTGCTATGCAACCCTTGACCAGCGGTGGAGACTACTGATGAACTCATACAAAGCATGTAAATATATATTAAAAATCCCTTTTGTTTTAGTGACGATTATTTTCATTGGAATAGCCGGCACAGGCGCAATGGCCCAGCAGGCCGCGGACGAGGAAGTCCTAAGGGCCATTGAAGTTGAGCCTCCTGAAGAAAGCGCCAGAAGAGTTGAGACCAGAAGCGACAGGGGCCCGGAAGGATTCGGATACAATCAGCCCATACCTTCGGGTATGCCTTTCTCGGATTATTCACTTACACCTTCAGAGGTTGTCTCTTCAGGACAGCCGGTCTCCAATCTCGCGTCAACTCCAGCGGCCATAAGCGTAATCGAAAATAGAGGCGTGGGCTCCTTAGGAA
>CAZFJT010000631.1:0-2552 GCA_964519135.1 uncultured Syntrophales bacterium
TAGTTTCTATATCCAAATACGCCATGGAATCTTTGAACTCCCTGAAAAGCCTCCATGTCTCGGATTTTGGCAAACTCCTTCCAAAGTATGCGGCGTCCCCTCTTTCCAAATGGCGCATCGATTTCTTCACGTAATTGCTGAGGGCTTGATATCCCATTCTAGGCAATGAGATCTTTCCATTACCCATTGCATCGTTCCAATCCAAAACACCGTTTCTCCATAGCTCCTGTTCGGTCTTTAGCCCTATTCCGGGAATATGGCAAAAACTGTTACGCAACATTTCAATTTTATTTCCTCTCTTGCTAATGCAGAACCACTAACCCGTGACGCCCTTTATGTCAAGTTCGGTCCTAAGCTATAGATGTAACGAATTTCTTTCGGTCCTTGTGACATATCAATTGAACTGCTTGTTTACCCGAGTAAAGACAAGGCGTAACGCCTCCCCCTGAAGACCATTGCCCAGCCATGTAAAAGGAATCCAATCCCGGCGCTGTCCTTAGGGGTTTTGCCGTCATGGTTTCAGATGTTGGAACCCACCCCATATAAGATCCCTTATAATTCCTTGTATATCTCCAAGTTGTTATGGGTGTAACCACATCGGTCATTTCTATTCCACCATACGCGCCCGGAAACATTTCTTCCAGCCTATCAGATACCTCTTCTGTGATCCTGGTCTTCTCCTCCCTATACTTCATTTGGTCTTTCCTGAGGAGTTTCCAATAATCCCATTCCGATTCAAAAGATACCTGAATCACGGATTTACCTGGGGGAGCAAACTTGTTCGAATAGTTAAATAATCTCATGGTAATAGTTGCTATGTTATTGCCTGCAACAGTTATCGGATTTTTCAGCCTAAGTACCCTTAGCCAAGGCTGGTCGCTCATATCCCTTTCTAATCCAATGTTTACCAACACAATAGGCGGCATGGGCTTCCACTGATTGAATCGTCTGTTAATGGACTTATTTGTATATCTTGCCCCCAAGAGATCATATAATGTGGAATGTGCGTCACAAGCGGATATTACACTGTCAGCCTTGTATTGTCTGTTGTTTTCCAGGGCCACTCCTATGGCTCTGTCCTGGGAAACCGAGATCTTGGCCACCTTTGCATTATGGAAGATCTCACCTCCCAGCTCCTCCAACCGGGTTTCCATAGCTGATGTAACGGAAGTGGAGCACCCATCCAACATGCCCAACTGTTTAGAAAACACACAGGCCAGAATCCATACAATAAAAGATACGCCAACATCAGGTGAAAAGATGCTCTCAAACACAAAGCGGGACCACGGATCCGCGCATTCTTTCATGTATTCTCTTGCGCTGCGCCTGTATTTACCGAACATGAACTTGAAAAATCTACGCGTCCGCCACGCTAACCTGATCTTATCCATTGAAGTCATTATCTCAATGGGCTTTTCAAAAGGGGCCTCAAACATTTCCAATGAATTGATTTTCCTTGCTTCTTGTATGACCGGTTCAAAATATTTGAATTCAGGCCCCACCATTTGTCTGAGATCAGTTAACAGCTTTTGGGCGTCATTTGTTATGTCTATTGATCTTCCAGTTTCCTGATCCATTATTCTGCTATAAAGATTAAGATCACTGAATCTGCACGCCTTGGAAATACCGAGTTCCTGGTACAGATCATTTCCCAGAGCCCCTGGTCTGTGACCTGTCCAAAAATGGACCCCTCCGTCAATAACATAGTCCTTTCTCTTCCATGAAGAGACAAGTCCTCCAGGATTTCTCATCATTTCAAAGACCTGAACCTTGTATCCATTCATCGCGGCGTAACAGGCGGCCGAAAGTCCGCTAAGCCCCGCTCCCACAACAATAATAGTCTTATTTGTCATTAAGCGTTTACCTATATTGGACTCAGAATTAATTCCAAGGGGATCAACTATAATCAATCACCTGTGATAGCCGCTCATAAGCTGTGGCCGAGATTTGTGATTTCTTGTTGGGCCGCAATAAGTCGGCCTTGAACATCTTCTCCATTGTGAGCCCTGTGATCAACTTATCGTGGCGCCAAGGGACCAAAGTCTTTTCATATCTTTTTTGGAGCAACTTGGATAAACTCGCCAGATCTCCTCCCCTGCCCTTGCCTTTTAATTCAAGCTCCAGCTCATAATGGTTTACCACAAAATCTTTGAATTCATATGAAACCAAATCTATCGCCATTTCTCCGATGATTGATTCACTTTCCAATAAAAAGATATCTCTTTGAACTCTGGTTGAGTATCTGTCCTGAATCAGGTTAAAACCGAGTCTTACCAAAAGATCTTTTGGCTCCAGAGATCCGAATTCCAGTTTACCAAGTTCGGTCTGGGCATTCTCAGGGGCATGTACATTGAGAATCCTTTTAAGAAGCTCCTTGGACCACTGACCCTCCATTTCCAGCCTCTCTAGAGCGCCCCATTCATTTATAAGAGCCGGACCTTTAAGGGCCAGGAGCAAACGACCATCGCTTTTCCTTAGTCTCAGAGCGTATTTCCCAGGAGAGCCTTTTAACGCAAAATATTGATCTCTTAAAACAATCCTTTGTCCACGCC
>CAZFJT010000632.1:0-2546 GCA_964519135.1 uncultured Syntrophales bacterium
ATTATGGACATATTTTTATGAGCCATTTCGCGTTTAATTTTGAGAACTGGTATAACCACAGGGAGTCTGATGTCCCGCAAACAGTCGCTGCGCGGACTGCCCCTGCGAGCCATAGCTAAACGAAGCCCCTTGGATATGACTTTTTTTTATGTCATATGCGTTTGGGAAGCAAGGCCGCGCTTAAGTGATCAAATATCGCTTCGGTCCCCTATGTCTCACGCTTAACAAAACCACTATAACGAGCTAGTATAGTTTCAATGGCTGTATGTACTATTAATCAAAGCACATGACTCACAAAATATTAAAACCAGGTAAGAATTGCTGGAAAATTGGAAATGCCGATAAAGCCGCCTTCATTGTGGACGGCGCCGCGTATTTTTCAGCCTTGGCCGACGCTTTTGAGCAGGCCAAGCAAACCATATATATCGCGGGCTGGGATATAAGGAGCCACGTGCGACTTATCAGGGACGACGGCTTTTTAAAAGAAAAGCGCAACAGATTCGATAATATTCTGAACAGGGTGGTATCTGAAAATAAGAACTTAAAGGCGTATATTCTAGCCTGGGATTTTTCCATGATTTTTGCCCTGGACAGAGAGCCTTTCTTGTACTTTAAATTCGGATGGAACGCCCCCAATAGGATCCATTTTCATATGGACGATCAGCACGCCATAGGCGCGTCCCATCACCAAAAGATCGTTGTAATAGATGACACACTGGCCTTTGTGGGAGGCATAGATATTACCAAGGGGCGTTGGGATACACCTGATCATGCTCTTGACGAGCCAAGAAGGGTAGACAGTGAAGGCAATCCATATGGCCCGTTTCATGACACCCAAATGGCGGTCCAAGGTCCTGTGGTCGGCATGATAGGCGACATTTTCAGGGAAAGATGGGAAAGGGCCAAGGGAGAAAAGCTTGCAGCGCCTTCTGTAGACCGTACTGATGTGTGGCCTTCGGATGTTGAAGTAGAGGCCAAAAATGTGGAGGTAGGGATTTCGAGAACCATTGGTCGGTTCGGAAGCGCTCAAGAGGTCAGGGAAGTTGAAAGATTATATCTGGACTCCATAACTTCTGCTAAAAGGCTTATTTATTTGGAGAACCAGTATCTCACATCGCACTCGGTTATCGAAACCCTCATCAGTAGGCTCCGTGAAGAAAATTGCCCTGAGATCATAATAATTACGCCTCTCCACAGCACAGGTTGGTTGGAAGAATCGACCATGACCCAATTGAGAGCAATCATGGTCAATCGTTTAAGGAGAGCTGACAAAAATAATAAGCTTTATATTTTATATCCCTATAGGGTCGGCCATGGAGAAATTGGTATAAAGGTGCACGCGAAAGTGGCCATTGTGGATGATGACTTTCTGAGGATAGGCTCATCCAACATCAGCAATAGATCCATGGGATTGGACACTGAATGTGATCTATCTTTGGAATCCCACGGAAGAGGCGACATTCAGAAAGCCATTGCATCTTTTAGGAACAGATTAATCAGCGAACATACGGGCTTGGAGAAAGAGGAATTAGAGAGTGTATTAAATGATTATGAGAGTTTGGGACAATGTTTGGCTAACAATAAATCCCAAGATAGGGGTTTGAAGCAATTGGAAGTTGATTCCAAAGAAGATTATATGTATGTTCCGCCCCATTTGAGTTTAGCTGACCCTGAACGGCCCATAGACTATGAAGACTTCGTAAACAGGTTCATGGGAGAGGAAAATGAGGTCGACACTGCGGGAGTCGGCCTTTGGAAACTGTTTGCATTGATTTGCGGTCTGGCCCTTTTAGCGGCCATGTGGAGATGGGGGCCTCTTTATCAATGGCTGGATTCAGAAAACCTCACTAACCTTGTTTATGCCTTAAAGAAATCCTACCTGGCCCCTTTTGCTGTGATAGGAATTTATGTGGTAGCTGGATTACTATTTGCGCCTGTTTCAGTGGTTATTGGGGTTGTGGCCCTGGTTTTCAGTCCATTGGAGAGCTTTACTTATTCCATGTTAGGCAGCCTGGCCTCAGGAGTGGTTACATTTGCCATCGGCAGATCTCTGGGCCGCGATAAAATACAAGCCTTGGCAGGCAAAAGGCTCAATGGTCTCAGTAAAAGGCTTTCCAAAAGGGGATTGCTTACTGTAACAGCCCTTAGGTTGGCGCCTGTGGCGCCATACACACTGGTCAACCTTGTAATGGCCGCGTCCCATGTGCGATTATCCCATTTTATACTGGGCACGGCCCTGGGCATGCTCCCTGGAATATTGGCAATATCCGTCCTCGGAGAGGCTATTACTGATCTGGTGTTCAGTCTGGATCCGGTTGACGCGCTTATCTTTATCGGATTACTCTTGATAATAATGTTCGCCACGTGGCTCATACAAGGTTATGTAAAGGCAAAGATCTTTAAAGGGGAGGATTCTGAGTAAGAGAGGACTGAGATAAAAGCCCGGATGCTCTTATAGCAGTTCTCAGAATTAAACGCGAAATGGCTCATAAAAATTTTTCCTTAATAAACAGCTTCTGGCGCCTACCCTGCGCTTCGCGCTAGGT
>CAZFJT010000633.1:0-2543 GCA_964519135.1 uncultured Syntrophales bacterium
CTGGCTTAAATGCCTCATTTTCCACACCCGACAATTTATCCGACAAATGTCTCCATTTCCAATGACCGCCTTGAGGGCGAGGATATTGAAGATTAAACAATTTATCCATTGTAGTGTCTTTGGATTCACACAATATTGCTTCACTGGGGATAGACCTTGTTTCGAAAAGTTCCTTCACCTGAGTTTCATCAAGATGTATGACTATATAATCATTGTACCAAATCTTTTTTGGAGGGGGTCCAAAGGATTCTATAATTGTACCTGCAATCTTTCTGCACTTCTTAAAATCATTATGAATATTTTCATTCACCCCTTTTGCGATTTCTTTTACCAATTTCGCAACTTCATCCAATTCTGTTTTCACTGATTTAAACCCTAGGATTGGATGAGGTGGAACTTGATCTTCGGCATGGAGACAAACAACTTGTTTCTCCTGTAGATCGGCGCCCTTAAAAAAACCGGTTTCATATAAGCACCAGTCCCAATCGGAGGAAGGGTCAGTATACAGCAAAATAAGCATATCTGATTGTTTTAACGCTTCATGAATATTACGAGACCAGTCCTGTCCATATGGAATTGCGTGGGAAACAAATATTTCCAGGCTTGAACTGTCACCGATGTATTTTAGTTCTTCAACGATTGGCGCCACAATATCCTTATCTTGTTCTTTATGGCTTATAAAGATCGTTTTAGGAGTAGAATTACCTTCGTTCTGGTTGAAAGAATCTTCCTTTGTCATTTGCCTCTCCCCCGTGATGATGTTAAGAAACTATAATAATATGTTATCTTTTCTAATTAAATTGATGGATGTTAATTTGGGCGCTGATACACGGAAATGGAACAATACCTATAATATTTCTTACAGGAACTCATTGTCAATGATTTTCTGAAGTGACTCCATTGCGAAACCCCACCCAAAAATACTCTTATTTATCGTAGAGATTTTGAGGTTCATTCGTATCATGGCGCCAGACTTTGGCTTCAGCCCGGGCTTCTACAGCAACACCAGATCTAAGATGTCCTATTAATCTGAAGAAAGATCCAGGTTATATTAGGTTACATAAGCTTCCGCTCCAAGCCAGCCAGCACCAAGTCCATTGCATGGGGGAGGTCGATCTCCTTTCCCTCAAGCTCGAGGAGTTTTTGGTTTTCTTCTGTGTTGAGTCCATTGTTAAGACCTTGAATACCCAATTCATTTAGTTCTTTGACAAGAGCTGGATAATCAATGGGCGTCAGTTCTGGATTGGATTGGGCCTTGTTATTGTAAAGGTCCATCATTGAGGCGTATTTAGGAGATCGCCTCTGATATTCCTCTGTTAACTCATCAGGGCTCTCGCCTGATAGCGCGCGGGCAACAACTTTTGCAGCTCCTCCAAACCCCCCAAGTATGTAGGTTG
The DNA here is from genome assembly GCA_964519135.1 of uncultured Syntrophales bacterium. Taxonomy (GTDB): domain Bacteria; phylum Desulfobacterota; class Desulfomonilia; order Desulfomonilales; family Desulfomonilaceae; genus CAZFJT01. The sequence continues at coordinate 1,398 of CAZFJT010000633.1, forward strand.
GGATTTTGTTTCTCAGGGCTAGTACAGCCTCTTCCACTATTCCAGGATATTTACCTGAATATCCTTCAAGTTTGCCTCCTATGATCACCCTCGCGTTTAAATCTTCAGTCATCCTCACGCGCATTTCCGTAAGGCTCCTGGCCCATAAATAACCGCGTTGAGCGTCTATTGGTGGGAAAAAAGCGTCTACTTCTATTCCCATATCTTCAGCTTCCTGAATAAGCTGTTCAGAAGGCGCCAACTTAACAAATTCAGCCACATCCCGATTTGAATTGAGGAATTCTTTAGTTTCCAAGGCTTTCTCATCATTATTCAGGTGGATAGGCCAGGCTTGATAATTGACCACCTTGGATATGGCTTCCAATCGATTATTTTTCATTTTCCGAACAAACTCAAAGAGCCTTCTGGTAAATCCATTGAGTCGCAAATCGCCACCATATAAAAGCTTTCCACCACTTTGTAAAAGATTGAAAGCAAATAGGTTCATCGCGTCATCCATAAGGGCCTTGGATTTTCCTTCCCTTTGCAGGGCCTCTTCTTCTTGGTCTTCAGGGGCGATATTTGAGATGGAGATACCCACTACGGCCCTTTTAATAGCTTCACTGTTCCTTGAGGATGGTGTCCTAATGCTCATGTTGTTTTTCTCCATTATCTCTATTTGTTCTTCACTGAACTCCTCAGCGCCCACAGCAGGGTCCGGATAAATGACAGTCACAGGATCTCCCTGCTTTTCGCCCATTAATCGCCATAGATCCCCGGGGCTGGGAGAGTGCGTTAAAAACTCCACACTGTCATCAAATCTCCCATATTCCTTGAGATTAACGAAATACTTTTCGTAGTAAATTTCCCTGAGCACTTCGAATAGCGCCCTATTAAGGAATGAGCGCAGGTTATAATCCAATGTTCTTTGTTGATTATTTACGATAAAGGAACAACATCTCACCAATGGGGTGTTTGTCAGCAGGGATGATATGCGCCTCTCTTCTTCAGTCACTGCGTCCAATGCAATCATTGGGCGTTTCTGGCGCCTAGCCTCCTGAGCTTCCATTCTGCACCAAGGGCTTTCAAGATACCTGTTTGTTCTGATGGCTACAAATGCAGAATCTTTAATGCTATCTCTTATTTCTTTTTCGAAAGAAGTGTCTT
>CAZFJT010000634.1:0-2539 GCA_964519135.1 uncultured Syntrophales bacterium
GTGGATACATCATTGGCATGACAGGCGAATATACCGAATCAGAAAAGATAGACCGGGGAACGGCCAAGTGGACAGGCCCCAAAAAAGACGGCGCACGCGAAGAAAATAACTCTTCACAGGCAGATAAAGAGGATAGCTTGATCCGAGCCAGGATGGAAGACGGCCAATGGGAGCTTGCCATAATGGCCATTCGGCGAGCGCTAAACGCCATGGACAGAGGATCTGAACCTGAAAGAGCGGCTCGACTGGAAAGAGCCCTTCAAATTGCCCTAGAGAGATCAAGAATCTCCAGAGATCCACCTTCAGTTTCACAATTGGGAACCAAGAACTCCCTTGGCGTCCCTATGGTTTTGATAAAACCCGGCCAGTTTGAAATGGGTACCTCTTCAGCAGAGGCCAGGAGAGTTCAGAGCCTTTGGCCTATAAGTAATGACCTTCTGGACGCTGAGCGACCCGCGCACACTGTTCAAATTACCAGGCCATTTCTTATTGGTCAATTCGAGATCACCGTAGGCCAGTTTAAGCGATTCATATCAGATACCGGATACAGGACTGTAGCTGAACAGAGGGGTTGGGGATGGGTCTATCACAAAAATAAGAATAGATGGGTCAAACAGGATGGGGCTTCATGGCGCAATCCCGGTTATGAGGTCTGGGATGATCATCCTGTTACCATGATCAGCCACAGAGACGCCAATGCCTTTTGCCAATGGTTGAGCGAAAAGGAGGGAAGGGATTTCCACCTTCCAACCGAGGCCCAATGGGAATACGCCGCGTCAGGAGGGCTTAAGTCAAAGCGGTTTTCTTGGGGAAACGATTACCCTGATTCTAGAAAACTCAATCTTGCAGATAGAAGAGCCCCTGTTCCGTGGGCGGACAGGACCATTGACGATGGATACTCTAAGCCGGCCCCTGTTGGGAGTTTCAAGCCCAATGGATACTGGCTTTATGATATGGCGGGAAATGTGTGGGAGATGTGTTCCGATAATTTTTCTTCAAAGATCTATGAAAAGCGCGAAGGAAACATCACAGAAAACCCAACAGGGCCCCGCAGGGCAAAGAAAAAGGTTGTCAAGGGAGGGAATTGGGCTTTTGGCGCGGGAATAGCCAGAAACAGCTTCAGGTTTGGAATCGATCCTGAACTGGCCACTGATATGCAAGGGTTTAGAATAGCCACTCAAGCCAGGGCATCGGACGTGGCTTTAAAGGACGAGCAGGAACGCCTCAGCCCGACTGAGATCGTTAAAAGGCATGGAATAGAGAGTCTTCTTTTAAAGATTAAGGGTCTGGTGGCCCAAGGTAAGCGCCTTGAAGCAAAGAGGCTGGCTGAAGAGATATCCAGAATGGACTCAAAAGGCGTTGAACTGATAGATGAGCCGGAAGAATTCGTAAGCGACGTCCTGAAATCACTGATTGATGTTACAGAACCTGAAGATCTACCCTATTTCGTGAATTCTATTGGTATGCAAATGACTCAGATACCATCGGGATCATTTGTCATGGGTAGTTCGGAAGCCGATATTGCCTGGGCTATGACCACCCTGTCCACTGGAGCGCCCGTGTCATTGGAGCATGAATATCCATTTCATAAAGTAAGGATATCCAGGCCTTTTTACATGTCCAGCCATGAAGTGACAGTAAAGCAATTCAGACAGTTCATTCAAAGCTCAGGTTATGTCACTGACGCGGAAGATGTAGGCGGAGGTCAGACTTTTGACGATGAAAATGTGAGTTTTGTCCGCAAAAAAGGCGCGATTTGGAAAAAACCCGGATGGGAAATCAGTGATGATCAGCCTGTTACCATGGTATCATACCATGACGCGGTGGCTTTTTGTGAATGGCTTTCCGCTAAGGAGAAACTCCCTTACAAGCTTCCAACTGAGGCCCAATGGGAATATGCGGCCAGAGGTGGAAAACCCATGAAGCAATTCCCCTGGGGTGACGCCCTCCCTGATGGCGCAAAAGCCAATTACGCGGACAGCAACACTGACTTTCCCTGGCGCGACCGCAACGCGGATGATGGCTATAAATACGTGGCCCCAGTGGGGACTTACGAGCCAAACGGCTTTGGACTCTTTGACATGGCCGGCAATGTTCTCGAATGGACCAGGGATTATTATTCACGAGATTATTATAGATACTCCCCTGAGGTGGACCCTCAAGGGCCGGGACATGGGGAATACATGGTAATGCGGGGAGGTGAATGGACCTTTGGCGCGCTGAACCTCAGATGCGCATTCAGGGGATGGTCCAGGCCGGATCTGGCTTTCTTTAATAGCGGCTTCAGGGTGATAGTCGACCTTGGGACTCCTGTAAAGCCGTTTCACTTTTCATCGGATTTCCTTACCAATCAATGGGCGCCTTTGCAAGAACATAGAGATGTGGCGAGAGCTGTGGCCCTTAATCAGGAGAGGACCACCCAGAGCCCAGGGGAAAGCCAAGTTGAGATGGATATTAAGGGACCGGAGATTACGGGAAATATAGTCAAGGGTGTAAGGGCGCTGGGGTTTGCCCGTACGTCAGACGCGGGGGGGGAAGG
>CAZFJT010000635.1:0-2530 GCA_964519135.1 uncultured Syntrophales bacterium
TAATATATCAACTCACCGGCCTTTAAGAGCGCATAATTGGATAAACCTGTCCGCAGCCCCTGGAAAAGGCGCAAAACAAATATGGGCGTAGCTCAAAAGCACATTTCCCTTTTGATATCCTTTCGGGCCTTTTACATTACCCGGCCTCTTCCAAGCGCTATATACATTATTCCATCCAATTGGCGCTTCCTCTCCATCCATTAACATGGAATAATGAAACTCATGGCCCCTCAGGACGGATCCCGCAACGCCAAACAGTGAGTCTTCTTTCAATTCCACTTCAACATACCCCAATGATTGCAATCTATCCACCATTCTGGTCCATTTCGGAAACACACCCGCCATTTCCACAGCCTCGTTGTCCAGAGCCTCGATCCCAAGGGACATGTACATCAAACCTCCGCACTCGCAGTAAACGGGCATACCAGACTCAGCAAAGCGTCTTAGGGAATCCATCATCGATTTATTATTGGATAATTCCTTGCAGTATATTTCAGGATAACCACCGCCCAGGTAAAGGCCATCCAGATCTCCTGGCGGGTATTCGTCGTCTATAGGAGAAAAATGGACCATTGAGGCGCCCGCGCGTTCAAGGGCCTCAATATTGTCATGATAGTAGAAATGGAAAGCCCTGTCCTTGGCCAAACCGATCCTGACCTTCCCCTTGATAACAGGAACTGATCCGCGACCCTGTTCAGAGTGGTTCTGGGACGCCAGGGACCTATTTTCATGAATATCGATTCCCTGAATCCATTGTTGGTGAATCCCATCAGATCCGAGATTCGCCAGCTCCTGAATTCTATCAATATCCATGTATTGAGCGGCAACTTCCAATAGCCCTTCCCTGAGTTCAAGACCAAGTATTTCAGAATCAGCGGTAACCAGGCCGAGATGCCTGGAAGGTAATTCAGGCGAGGCGCCCCTTGGAACAGTGGCCACAAGCCCTGGTAATCCTGATGATTCAAGGGCCTTGGACAGCCATTTGCCGTGTCTGGAACTACCGGAGAAATTTGCGATTGTCCCGGCGATTTTCACGTCCCTGTGAAACCCAGAGAAACCTTTAACTATCGGGGCGAGGCTTCTGGCGAGACCGTGGACATTCACCACCAATAATACGGGCGTGTCAAGCCATATGGCGATCTCAGCGGAACTACCTTTTATACTGTCGGGATCAGCTCCGTCAAAGAGTCCCATTACACCTTCTATTATTGAAATATCAACATCTGATGAATTCGCTAGAAACAGGTCCCTGACGTAACGCTCTCCCATCATCCAGCCGTCCAGATTGTAGCATGGTCTTCCTGATAAGGCGCTCAAGTAGGTTGGATCAAGATAATCAGGCCCAACCTTGTAGGTTTGAACCTTTAATCCCCTTTGGACCAATCCTGAGACCAGAGCGAGGGTCAAGCTGGTTTTACCCACTCCACTATTCGCGCCCGCAATGAGTATCCTGGGAAATGAGACCATTGATGAAGTCTCCCAATTACCGGGGAAAGGCCTCTCAGGAGCGCTCAAGGACAATCAAGGCGTCAACGGCCAGAGGATGAGGGCCTGATAGAATTACAGGATTGATATCTATTTCCTTCACGCTCTCTTGTTCAATCCCGATTTTTCCCACAGCTACAAGTATCCTTGCAAGGGCTTCTCTGTCGGCTTCCTCCATGCCCCTTATGTTTTCGAGTATTTTTGCGCCCCTTATCTCGGACATCATCTCCATTGCGTCTGATAATTCAATCGGCGCAACCCTGAATGAAACATCATTGAGAACCTCTGTGAATATTCCCCCGAGTCCGAACATAACACATGGTCCAAATTGGGAGTCTCTATTCATGCCCGCCACCAGCTCTCTCTTTCCCTGGGCCATTTCCTGGACAAGGATATCCGCGCCTTCGGCCTCATCGAGCTTTGACAATATTTCTTCATAAGCCGAGATTGCGTCTTCAGTGGTTCTCACATCAGTATGGATAAGACCTCTTTCGGTCTTATGGGAGATATTTGGCGAACAAGCCTTTATAACCAATGGAAAGCCTATGCCGGAGCAAGCTTCATCCAAGCCCGCTCGGTTCGTAACCAAAACCTCTTTGGTCACAGGTATTCCATAGTCCTTGAGGACAAGCTTTGATTCGTACTCTGATAACGCGGTCCTTCCTTGCTCAATGGCCCGCTGAATTGTTTCCATATTCTACCTCCGGATTGCCACCGCGCTGACCTAATAGCTCCACAGGACTATATAACGTATCTATATAGCCTGTCTGCGAGAGCCTCATAAAAAAAGGCGCGGCGGAATCAATTTTAAACAAGGCTCAAAGTTCTTCCATGCTATTGCCGGAAAGCTCAAAAGGCAAGCCATATTGTGCTCCAGGTTGTCAGGTAAAACCTCCCAGATCTCTCGGGTTATCCGGCCGGCCTTCTGGGTAATGAGATATTATTATGTATTCTCAATCCCTTGCAAACTTTATCCCATTTTTATGTCAGATTACCCGATTTATGGCTAATCGTACATGCACAGGGATTAAAGCTAATACTGACC
>CAZFJT010000636.1:0-495 GCA_964519135.1 uncultured Syntrophales bacterium
CCCATGCAGTTCCTATAAATAGCTTGGCAGGATAATATCTTGGAACTATGTTGTTAATTGCCAAACAGCTTCTCAGGCACAAAATCCTTGTCTCTAACCTCGATCATTTTTATTGCCCCTGACGGGCATGTTACCTGGCAGACTCCACAACCGATACATTTCTCAGGGTCAACCGTGGAGTAGTTATCACCTGTTAACCTGGCTGCCCCAACATAGCACCTTTGCTCACATTCGCCGCACGCTATGCATAAATCCGCGTTGACCTCCGCCCTGAAACGGCTCGGCTCCACAACACTAACTCCGTGCTTGATCAAGATGGGCATAGTCTGACAGCAGCATCCACAGCAGTTGCATATGAAGTGATCCACATTCTGCTTGTTGATTACTACATGAATTAATCCCTCCTCCTCGCACTTTCTCATCAAATCAAGGGCCTCAGACTTTGTAAGTTGTCTTCCTGTTCCCCGATTCAATGTGTAATCAGCGGCCCTGTTG
>CAZFJT010000636.1:505-2529 GCA_964519135.1 uncultured Syntrophales bacterium
CATGTTTCAAGGGGTTTGTCGCAATTCTTGAGGGTCATTCGGCACGTGCATTTGGTAACAGCAAGGTTTCTCGAATTCTCGATTATTTCCTCAATATCCTCATAGGCCAACACATGGGTCTTCGCGGCCACCGTCACACCCACTGGAATAACTCTCGTAAAAGGCCTGGGAACCATTTGACTGAAAACTTTGGCAATATCGGGCCATTCCACTTCCATGAAGTCCCGCCATGTATCAAGGAATTCTTGGGGCGCATCAGGCCATAGTATTGAAGCGTCATGGAATTGCACCAGGTCTTTGCTCATCCTGTACGTGGGAGGATCAGTCTTGCTTGATGGAAATACAAGGCCCTTTACAAAAAGTGCTTCCAGGGCCTTTTCCATGTGATCAGCGCTCTTTCCAAGCTTTTCAGCCACTGTGTTCGCGTCCGCGGGCAATGACAGCAATATATCGGCCTCTTGATCATCCGCTATAATCGAAAATAGTTCCGGGATCCTTTGTGACGAACCGAGTCCAATCCTTTTGGCCAGCTCCACATACTTTTCGCTCATAGGGGGTCTCCTTGAAACTTTGCTCTAAAAGTTATCCAACGTAATCTTGTGCAATTTAAGCCTATCTCAGCGCGCTGCTTTTCCAAAAGTCCCAGAGGAGCTTAATGGAATGGGGTTATAAACTCCACTGATCTCTTTTGAGCGTCAAATAAAGCGGATATCACGTTAATATCTTTGTATTGGCTCATCAGCTCATGTATTCAAGTTTCCTATTCTAGCTCCTAATCAAAGATTTGGAAATCGAAAAAATAATGACTTTAAAATGAATTTGATATATACATCAAATGGTGGGGATGTTCATTCATGCCGCATATTCCAACATCAAAGACAAGTGTCAATTTGCAAGGGGCACGCCTTTAGCTGGTAAGCGCGCTTCAGTTTTATCGCTGGGGCTTACATCTGTTGAGTCAATAAATAATTGGAATAGTAAAAGTTTAAACAATAGGGGCGCAAATAACATGCAGCGTAAGGGCATAAAACCAAGGGAATTCGTCCAAGACTTTCGCAGAGGTCTATCTGATGTGGAGTTGATGGACAAATATCAAATCTCGGCCCGTGGCCTACAAACCTTGTTCAGCAAATTGATGAACAAAGGGATACTTACAAGCGCGGAAATGTCAAGAAGGTCTGCCAACACAAATGTAAAGCGAAAGCAAAGACGGATCAATGTTAGGGAATTTGCTGAAGATGTTCAACTGGGACTTGATGATAATAACCTGATGCTGAAATATGATCTCAATCAGAACCAATTATCCATTGTCCTTCAAAGATTGCTGGAGACCAATCTACTTTCAGAGGCGGAACTCTATAATAGGCTCATAAAAGCTGACACCATGGTCATAGGCGCAATAACCGACGCTCAAAAGGCCATTGATGAACTTGGCTAGAACAGGCCCCACAGAGCGCAAAGCGGCTAAGGCGCATATTAGGCTCTATTATTTTACCTCCCCCACAATGATGAAAGGGGCCCAAAAAAACGGGTGGTCATAGCCGCCGGATCTGAGATCTTCTCTGGCTTTTCTCCAAGCCGTTCCTACAGGCAATCCTTCCTTCATTTTCTTGAAAAAATTCTCAATAAGATTCACAGAGGTTATTTCCGATACACTCCAAAGACTCACCAGAGTGGCGCGCGCTCCCGCGCATTGGAACGCCCTGCCGAGACTTATAACACCCTCGCCTGGGACTATTTGCCCTTGGCCGGTCTGACAGGCTGTAAGGGCTACCAGGTCCGCATTCATGTCCAGATTGAGCGCTTCAGTCATCCTCATTATCATAAAACCGCCTTTATTTTCAGGGGAAATACTCAAAGCAATAAATGGCTCCATTACGCCCGGAACATCAGATCCCGCGTATCCATGGGTCGCGAGCACAATCCACCTGAATTTTTCCAATTGTTGACCCACCTGACCCAATAGGACACTTTTGTTAGCCGCCATGCCTTTAAATATCTTAGCGTCCGATTGAAATAATGCG
>CAZFJT010000637.1:0-2518 GCA_964519135.1 uncultured Syntrophales bacterium
CTCTCCCGCTGGATCGACTTGGGCCTTTGAGTTTATCTGGGCATACTGGCTTTGGTAACCTTCGTACCTGCAAGTGAGCATCTTTTCCCCCCTGGCTGCAAGACCTTCGAGACGCCATGCGCATCCAGGATTCTCGTAATTTTCCCCAGGCAGCCAGATGACCTTGAATGGACCACACTTTCCGTCCCCTGCATTGTAAACAACGATTCTGACTGTTACAGCCGCTGCCTTGACCGGTTCCGCAGGGATAATGGACATTTGGGAAATCAACAGATCCGGCCCGGCTGCGCCAGCCACTGGAAATAAAAGAAAAATCGCCATCCAGATAAAAATTATTGTCCCAGGGATCTTCATTGCGGGCCTCCTTTGGATTATTGGAGTTCGGCGTTTATATCCGTGTCTACATATTTGCGGTTAACCCGGAAAAGTGACAAGCAAGCCATATAACACAGCGGCCATTGATTGACGAAGTCTTAGGCCCACTCGATAAGGTGATTTGTAATGCGCGTCAGCGCGCAGGATAAAAATTTCAATTCATCCTTTTCTACTCAGTGGTAAATTCCTAATCTTTGAATGTATTGAAACTATCCGGGGGCTGAATATGAGAAAAAACTACCGGGTCCTAATTATTATAGTGACCCTATTCCTAAATCACGGCGCCTTATTTGCTGAAGGCCCATATCAAACTGTGGCTGATGGCAAAAAGTCATCATCCGAACCTGTAAAAAAGTCAAAATCCGTTGCAGGCTCGGATTTTTCCAGATTCCGGCTAAAGCAGCCATCTGCAATGGAAAAGCAGTGGAGGGATTACAGGGATTTTTTGGAGAGAAGAAACCTGATCAGAAGTCCAAATAATCCGGAAAGTGATCTTGAATACATGCTAAGGGAATTCTTTTAGTAGTAAAACTTTGAGGTGAAATAGTTTCGGGCCATCTATTTAGCTAAATCATACAATAGGTTGAGTCAAAAAACTTTTTATTAGGTTGAAACATTTTTACATTGATATGGTCCAAAATATCACTATGATTTTTCCATTAACCATTGATGTGAGGGTAACCATGAAAGAGGAGATAATTGTAAGCGGAGGACCAGGGAACCGGCCCGACAACGCGTGGGTATTGGAAGGGGGCGCCCCCGATCTTACCGCGGAGCCGATCAAGCGTAAAATAATCTCACAGACTCTCGGTCCGATTGTAAAGAACTGGAAGCCTGTGGCCCAACATAGGTTTTCAAAGCAAGGACGCATTTATGAGGAACTTGAAATAGAAATTCAGGATGGTCAAAAACGATCACTGTTTTTTGATGTGACAAATTATAGAAGTTTCTCCAGAATGGCCGAGGCGTCTTGATAATATTTTTGACGCGCCGGCCGTCGGGTTATAATGGGACCGGCCGGCGCAATAATCAATAATCATAAAAACCTTTACCTGATTTCTTGCCAAGAAATCCCGCCTCCACATATTTGATCAGCAAAGGGCAGGGCCTGTACTTTGGATCTCCAAGTCCGTCGTGAAGAACCCTCATGATGGCAAGACAGGTGTCCAGGCCAATGAAATCAGCCAATGTAAGAGGACCCATTGGGTGATTCATTCCCAATTTCATAACCCCATCGATCGCCTCTACTGTTCCCACTCCTTCATATAGCGCGTACACAGCTTCATTGATCATGGGCATAAGTATTCTATTCGCTATAAAGCCTGGAAAATCCTGGGCTTCAAGGGGGATCTTACCCATTTTTTCCGACAGGCCCACTGTTAACTCTGTTGTCTCTTTGGTTGTGGCCAGCCCGTTGATAACTTCCACAAGCTTCATAACAGGCACAGGGTTCATGAAGTGCATTCCTATGAATTTATCGGGTCTTTTGGTAAATGACGCCAGTTTTGTGATTGAAATGGAGGAAGTGTTCGAGGAAATAACATTACCCTCAGGGACTATTGAGTCAAGTTTAGTGAATATCTCCTTTTTCAGATCAAGTATCTCAGGGACCGCCTCAACAACAAAGTCGGCTGTTTCCATATCTTCCAGTTTCACACTGCGCTTGATCCTGCCTAGAATGGAAGCCTTGTCATCTTCGGTCATCTTTCCCTTTGACACCGCCCTGGAAAGATTCTTATCTATGGTTTGATAACCGCGCTCCACAAAATCTTCGTTAACATCGTTCATTATCACATCAAAACCTGAGGCCGCGGCTACATGCGCGATACCATTACCCATCTGACCTGAGCCAACCACTCCAAAAACCTTTACTGCCATTTATATCCTCCGTTCGTTAATATGCGAATAATTGAGGCGCCGCTCAAGTTTAATCCTGTTGTAAGCGTTCCCCGGGGAGGCCCTTTTTGAAAAAAGGGCCTCCCCGGACCCCTCCACAAAAACTTTATAATTATGGAGCCTTAAGTTATTTAAAAGCCTCTCTTGACATCAGAGCCGTTACAAAATCAACCTATCTAAAAGAGGGGTCGAGATTAATCAAAAGACAATAACCTCCTGGAATGACCCTAGATACGGCTGAATTTAC
>CAZFJT010000638.1:0-2507 GCA_964519135.1 uncultured Syntrophales bacterium
CTCCTGCACGTGCGCTGAGTCCAAAAGCATCAATTCGCACAGGTCCACTGTTGGGGGCGATGTAAGGATCTTACCTTGGAATCCGTCCTTTACGAGCTTTGGGATTCTCCCACTATGATCTATATGCGCGTGTGTGAGCACAAGGGTCTCTATTTCAGAAGGTTCAAACCCCCAATCTCCCCTGTTTAGGATCTCGGTCTCGGATCCTCCCTGAAAAAGACCGCAATCCACAAGGAGTTTGGCGCCATGGGAATTCTCTACCAAAAAATTGGAGCCTGTTACATGTCCAGCCGCCCCAAGGCAAGTTACTTTAATCATACAACCTCCGGCTTAAGTATCTGAAACAATGACCCAACCTGGGTGAATTTTGAATTAATCCCAATGGTATTTATAAAGGCTTAGAACAGATTGGCCGCATTTAAAGGGATCTTGCAGCTAATCTTGAAAATTTAACAGAATTGTATGGTTAGGGAAAGAAAAATAATCAAAGGCTTGTAATCCATCAGTTATAGCAGTTCTAACAATTAAACGCGAAATGGCTCATACAAATTTTTCCTTAATAAACAGCTTCTGGCGCCTACCCTGCGCTTCGCGCTCGGTTACGGCCGCGATCAGGCGATACGTGGACTAATAGAATGCGTACTCTGTTGTGTCCTTGCATGCGATAAGGCCAAAATCCGCGGCTATATGACAAATCAAAAGTATGGAAAAAACTAATCCAGGATATCCTTGAAATCAGTTCCCCTGAGCCTTGCCCCAACCTTTTCAAGTTCTCTGGAGAAATCCTTTACAATCCTTTGGATTATCTGCTGCTGCTCTTGCCTGTACAGAAGAAAAAGATTCATCATGTTTATTTTGGCGCTATCATTACCTGTTGGCTCAATACCAAGCCTTCGGGCCACGGAAATAAGATCATTCAGGGCCTGTGAGCAATTCTGGTATCTGTTCTTAGGGGCCCTGCGGGTGGCTTTCATGACAAACGCCCTGAGATCTTCGGGCAAGTCCGAGTTTACCTCACAAGGGTCTTTTAGGTCCTGCTCCAAATGCCAACAAACTATTTCACCCCTTTTTGTAGCTGTGCAAGGCTTTATCCCAGTAAAGGCCTCATATGCCATGATCCCAACAGAATATACATCAGTGCGCTCGTCAACTGGCTCTCTTTTTATCTGCTCAGGAGCAATATAGGAAACAGACCCCCTTACAACGTGGTCCTTAACCCCTGTGTCACTTGCGAATCCAAAGTCAACCAGTTTCACCTTGCCATCATTTCGAATCAGAATATTGCTGGGTTTTACGTCCTTGTGTATTATTTTGTTCGAGTGGGCGTGAACCAAACCTGAGCAAGTTTGGGTCAAGATATCAAGCTTCTCGTACAGGGACATCTTTTTGGGCTTCTGAAGCCTCGCCTCCAAAGACTCTCCCTCCACAAGCTCCATAATTATAAAGAAGGTCCTGTACAACTCCTCCACATCATATACTTTTACTATGTTTTCATGGTTTAACCTCGCAACAGTCCTTGCCTCTTGCCTGAACTGTTCCACAAAGGCCGGGTCCATTGCTATCGCGTGCTTCAGCATCTTGATTGCCACGGGCATGTCCAAATTGGAGTGAGATCCCCTATAGACCACACTCCAGCCACCCTGGCCTATGGTCTTGCCCACAAGATACTTTCCAACGGCCCTGTCTCCGCCCAGCAGCGCCCCGGATAGCCTTTCAGCCACCAATCTGGTTAAAAAATCCCTTAGCTGGGGATAATCTTCGCATGTTCTATCAAAAGCCTCACTGGTAATTTTCCAACAAGTCATATCAGAAACCGCGTCCACATTGGCCAACCTTGGTTCACCAGTCAAAACGGCCATTTCACCCACAATATCCCCAGGCCCAAGGCTGCCTATCAGATGGGCCACTCCATCTTTCTCTATCTTTACTGAACATTGACCGTCGCGTATTACAAAGAAATGATCCCCTTGCTCACCCTGGTGAATCAGGCGATCCCCCTTGGCTACCGCGTGAGTCCGAGCCTTTGAATACAGCCTGTACAAGGATTCTTCCACAGCGGATTCAAAGATTCTATTTTTACTGAAGCGCTTGAATTCTATGTCTTTATCAATTGTTGAATTCACGGAATCGACTCTCACATAGTTGGTAAATATTTGTTATTTCCCTAGTCAGGTTAAAAGGGGCTGAAAAAAGCCTTGGCAGAAGCGCTCCCATGTTACGCCCGAATATTTGAGCTAAATAGATTCTTTAATCATACCAGGAAGTTCTTGATCTAGCAATCCAAAGTTGTCTCAATGGATCTATTTCCGGAATTTTTTCTATTATATGAGTATAAATGGTTGTCTGAAACCTGATTTCAGATAATCTGATATCATTGGAGAAGCATCCAACACTATTCAGTAAAACTGATGCAGACCTAGCTCGTGGCTCGCTAGTGGAAACCACACAAGTGGTTTGGGACAATAAAGAAAATTATGAGCCAGAGGAACTCAGGGATGAGGCAAGCT
>CAZFJT010000639.1:0-2505 GCA_964519135.1 uncultured Syntrophales bacterium
TTCGCGCAGGCCTGGGCGGACCCCAAATCATCACCGTCCAGGAATCCACCAGGAAAAACGATGATCTGATAATCAGATAGATGCGCCTGTCCAGATGTAACTTGATTCAGATGGGCAATATCAACTTGATCAAAGCCGGCCAGCTTGAGAGCTTCCGCTGTTTCCATCTCGCAATTTATTCCGTGACCGGTTAACGCAATTGCTTTGATCTTCATAGATTGTACAGATAAGTTCCTATAATAACTTCAGAATATGTATATTGACCGCCCTTATGGATATTCACCTGATAGGTTCTCAAAAAAGAGGTTTCACTGACGCAGCGGCAATATCCAGGTAGGTCCCTGGAAAAACTCCCAGATATATTATACCGATCACAGTGGCCACAAGGGCCAAAATCGAGCCCGCGCCGAATTGTAATGGAGCGGGTTCCTGGCCTGGCGCTTCCATGTACATTTTCATCACTACCCTGAAGTAAAAATATACGGACGCCGCGCTAGTGAGAACACCGATTATGACCAGCCAGATGTACCCTTCATTAACCGCTGCCGAGAATATTGCGAATTTACCTATGAACCCTGCTGTGGGAGGTATCCCGGCCAATGAGAACATGCATATGGCCATTGCCAGCGCTATAGCAGGGTGGCTCTTGGACAGACCCCTGTAGTCATCCAGGGTTACATTGGCCTCTCCTTTGCCGCCAACAATGGCGACCACCCCAAACGCCCCCATAGTGGTGAATGTATAAGCCATTAGGTAATAGAGCATACCTGACAGTCCGGCCTCTACGCCCACAATGAGCCCCATCAGCAAGTAGCCCGCGTGCGCTATACTGGAATAGGCCAGCATCCTTTTGATGTTTTCCTGAATCAGCGCGGTGAGGTTGCCCAGAATCATTGTCAGAGCGGCTATAACCCATAGGATGTGGGACCATGTGACTGAAATGGGCGCCATTCCCTCCATGAACACCCTTATAAAAGCAGCGAACGCCGCGGCCTTAACCCCAACAGCCATAAAAGCTGTTATGGGAGCCGGCGCGCCCTCATAAACATCCGGGGTCCACATATGAAACGGAACAGCGGCAACCTTAAATGCAAATCCCACAAGAAGCAGGCCCATGCCGGCTATAGCCAATTGACCAGGCTGGCCCTGCTTGAAGTACTCAGCCAACGCGGGTAATGTCAGGGAACCCGCGGATCCATAGAGCAAGGCCGCGCCGTAAAGGAAAAGTCCGCTGGCGAACGCTCCCATTATCAAATATTTTAATGAGGCTTCCCTGGACTTGACATCATCGTACCTAACACCCGCGAGCACGTAAACTGATATGCTCAAGGTCTCCAAACCAACGAATATCATGAGCAGATGGTTGCCTGCGGCCATAAACATGAGACCCGTGGCTGCAAACAGCAGCAGAACATAGTATTCGAAAAGGCCCAGCTTTTCATCGTCCAGGTATCGGGATGATATTAATATGGTCAACCCTGTGGCGATCAAGATCAATATATTGAAGAACCATGAATACGCGTCCATGGAAACCATGCCTGAAAACGCGATTTCATCCATTGTTCTAAGAGGCGCATTCAATATAAAGGCAACTGCAATTCCCACCAGGGAAATGCAAAATGCTATAAACCTTGAATATTTGGTAAATATAACTCCAGCCACCATTGCCGCAATCCCGGTTACAGCCAGGGTGATTGCGGGCATAAGGCCGCTAAAATTCAATTCTGGTATAGTGATCATCCGGTTGACTCCTACTGCGCTGTTTCATCCTGGGATGAGCCGCTATCTCCTTTTGAGTCGCTCTCAGCGCCATCCGTTTCCTGTGTATCTTCGGATTCGCGCTGTGTCATGTCTTCGCCACTCTTGTTTGATGAATCATCAGAGGCCGGCTCATCCGGGCCGGCGCCATGCTGTTCCCCGCTTGTCCGGCTATGCGTATCCACTTTCGTTTCCGACTTATCCGGCTGTGAGTCTTGGTGGGAGTCTCCGTTGCTCTTCTCATCATGGGACTCATGACCCATTGCAGGCTCTTGGTTTGGAAACTTTTTATCGACTTCAGCTCTCTTTGATTTTACTTGTTCAATGAATTTTTCCACAGAGGGGGCCATGGGCTTCAGGAATGTGCTTGGATAAACGCCGATCCAGACAACAAAAAGAAGCAATGGGAGCAACAACCCAATTTCCCTGGCGCTTAGATCTTTCAACCCCATATTCTTAGGATTGTTGAGTTCTCCGAACATGACCCTCTGGTACATCCAAAGCATGTAAACAGCAGCAAAGATTACACCTGAAGCGCCTATAATCGCGTATAGCGGTTCCACTTTGAACGTTCCCAATAGTATCAGGAACTCTCCCACAAAACCGTTCAATCCAGGCAAGCCAATTGACGACAGGGTAAAGATCATGAACATCACAGCAAAAACGGGCATCACTTTGGACAGACCGCCAAAATCCTCTATAAGCCTTGTATGCCTTCGTTCATAAATCATACCAACTATAAGGAAC
>CAZFJT010000640.1:0-2503 GCA_964519135.1 uncultured Syntrophales bacterium
ATCGGATCTCCCGCCAACAGGCTCAACGCCGCGCCCCCAATTACTGAGGAGTTACTCTGGCGCCGGATCCATACTATGGCAGTCTATTATGTCCGAAGTATTCGCGCTGTAGTGGCCGATCTTGTATGGCCGTCTCATTTTACAATTTAGCATTTAATCTCAAGGATGGGAGTTGATATGGGATGGAGGATTAGTTGATAGATTTTCACACGCACTCTTTGTTCAGTGATGGATCTCTGGTTCCCAGCGAACTTGTTAGGCGCGCTTTTGTAAAAGGCTACAGAGCGATTGGCGTCACTGATCACGTTGACTCATCAAATTTGGAGCATGTGGCCATATCAACAATAAACGCGGCCGCGGACTTGAACGATTCCCAGAGCGTTCAGGTACTACCTGGTGTTGAAATCACCCATGCGCCTCCTTCGCGAGTCCGTGATCTGGTTATTAAGGCCAGAGAAATGGGCGTCGCGTTGGTGATTGTCCATGGGGAGTCCCCTGTGGAACCTGTGGCTGAGGGTACAAATCTGGCGGCAATTGAAGCGGGAGCTGATATTCTGGCTCATCCCGGTTTCATAAGTGAGGAAGAAGCAAAATTTGCCCTGAAAATGGGCGTTTTTCTTGAAATTACCTCAAGGGGTGGACATAATAGAACTAATGGCCATGTCGCGGCTGTGGCCAAACTCACAGGCGCCAGGTTAATTGTGAATACTGACGCGCATTCTCCTGCTGACCTAATAGACAGAGCAACAGCAATGAGAATACTCATGGGCGCTGGATTGAATCTGAGCCAGGCCAGGGAAGCCTATAAAAACAATGAGTTCTTATTGTCGAAAATAAAATCAAAGATGAATAAATTCTGAGCAAGTTTGATATGAACCGTGGAAATAGAAAATCAAAATTGCGCTTGAGCTGGAGCGTGACCGCTATTGTGCTCATAGCGTGGCTGGCGTTAATGGCGCTTTTGGTAAAAGATCGATACGCCCCCACTGAGACGCTGGATGAAGAATCAATCAATATTGCGGCTGTGGAATCCGATGATTGGTTCATTGTAAGAATCAGAGGCGCGTACGCGGGATTTGCGAGATCAAGGCAGATCAAGGAGGCTGGGAACTGGTTGATTCATGACGATCTAATAATCTCCCTGAACCTGCAGGGCCGTATAAAACCTGTTGAAATAACCAGTAGATCTAAGGTTGACAAGGATTTCCGACTGATCTCATTTAATACTAAAATCTCTTCAGGGATAATCTCTTTTCAGATCAGTGGTGAAGTCCAGGGAGATTATATAACGATAAAGAATCCCTCCCAAGCCGGTGGCGGCGAGCGAAGACTAAAACTCCGTAAAATTCCAAGATTAAGTAGATCCCTTGGCTTGCCCCTGCCCTTAACCGGTCTTGAGGTGGGCGATGTGGTGAAAATCCCGGTCTTTGACCCCATTGAAGCTGCAAAGTCAGAGGCTGTTATCAGGGTATTGGAGCATGCTAATGTTCTTATCTCAGGGGAGAATTTTGAAGCCTGGCGCGTCAGGGCTGAATACAGGAACATGGAAATAGTCATGTGGGTGGACGAGGAGGGTCGCCTTCTAAAAGGCATCATGCAGCTCGGCATAACTGTTGTCCGGTCTTCCCAGAAGGAAATACAGGATAGCATGAGAGCTAGGCGAGATCTACCGGACATGCTCGCGCTTAGCGCGGTTCCTGTGAAGGGAGAGATACCGGATCCCGAAACAATCGACAAACTTACGTTAAAATACCAAGGGGGCCCGAATATAGCCATACCTTCGGCCCCTCCCAGGCAAGTGGTAAAAGGGAATAAGATTACCCTCACCAAAATTCCTTTACCAGAAGCCGATTATTCTCTGCCGTACAAAGGGGATGATAAGACGGAGTTTCTGGAACCTTCAAGATTCGTTACCAGCCAGGACCCCAAGATCGTCGAGAAGGCCCGGGAGGTGGTAGGGAAAGAAAAAGATCCTGTCAAGGCCGCCAAACTTATAAATGAATGGGTTTATGAATACCTTCGCAAGACCCCTACTCCCACGGTTCCAGCCGCGTCAGACGTATTAAAATCAGGTTATGGGGATTGCAATGAACACGCTGTTCTGGCGGCGGCATTGGCCAGGGCTGTAGGATTGCCTTGCAGAATTGCAGTGGGGCTGGTTCACATGGGAGACGGTTTTTACTATCACGCTTGGGTGTCATATTGGTCCGGCAAAGAGTGGTTCTCCTGCGACCCCCTCAAGAACCAGGCGCCTGTGGGCGTGACCCATGTGGCTCTCATGTTCGGAGACGTGGACAAACATCTCAATGTAATTGCTTACTTGGGAAAGCTCAAATTTGAAGCTTTGTAAATCCCAATACCTATGACATTGAGTTTCGCGACAGAAAGAAAAAGCTACAACAGTTTTTAAAGGTTACCTCAAACATGATCAAAATTGAAAACCTCTCAAAAAGGTCCACAAGACTTGCGTCATCGCGGTCATCACCTAACAGAGAAGACAATA
>CAZFJT010000641.1:0-2502 GCA_964519135.1 uncultured Syntrophales bacterium
ATTTATAGTAAATGCATAATGCTCTTTCAGATTCACTTAACTTCTTATGGTTGAAGCGTAATAACGTCAAGAGCAAACTCGCAGAGCAACAACCCAGCAGTTTTTACCGAAAAAAGATACTCCGCAAAACTCCTGTAAAAATATGCAGCTTTCTTTCGGCAATTGCTATAAATCATCTAAGGATAGTTCCACTAATCTGAGCCGGCCTGTGATCATCAAAATTCGGATTTGAAATTTCCTGGAAACCAAGATCAGCTTTGGGCGCGCGACCCATGGGCTCAAACCGCCTTGTATATCAACTCAAGGACCTTCATGGCTTCCAGGGCCCTTTGTCCATTGGTCACCGGCTGGTCCCTTTTCAAAACCGCCTTAAGAAAGTCTTCCAACTCGTGTAAAAGTGGTTCCTTTTCCATTAACTGAACCATGGTATTCTCTCCCAGTCCCATTGAACAGATCCCCTGATCCATATCAGGAATCTGGGGGGCCATACAGGAGATCAAGGTATTATTCAGAGTATTCGCCTTTAATAGCCGCGAACGGGTGGTAACTGTGATTTCACGCGCCTTATGGGGTGAACACCGCGCCGCCCATAAAGTGGCTGAAACGGAATTCTCGAATTCCACCAGGGCCTGGATATTGTCCATGCGATCTGAAAATAGCGATTGACCTGAGGCCATGACCCTTTTCACAGGGGAGGCGGCAATTTCCAGAACAAGGTCTATGTCATGTATCAACAGATCGTAAAGCACATCCATATCCATACACCTTGAGCCGTCGAACGGGGCGAGCCTTATAGCTCCTATTGCCACCACACGCTCACTGGATTGGGACACTTCATTCATTAAGGCGCAAATTGCCTGGTTATAGCGCTCTATGTGGCCCACCATGAGGACGCGCCCCTTTTGATCCGCAAGTCGAACCAGGGCTTCGGCGTTATTGGGATTGTCAGCGAGAGGTTTTTCAATGAGGACGTCGATACCTCGCTCAAGGCATTTAGAGCCTATTTCCATATGCAGGCTGGTGGGCGCGGCTATAATGACCGCCCGGCATTTTTCAAGCAAATGGTCCAGATTTTCATGGGATGAGCATCCATGTAGTTTGCACATGTCCTGAGACCTTTTTGGATCTGGATCGTACAATCCCTGAAATGCCGCCCCAAGATTATCCGCGCACACCCGCACATGGTTTTTGCCCATTACGCCGGCGCCTATGACGCCTACACTGATATCCTTCCAGTCCTTGTTCATTGTTGGACAATACACTTACAAAGGCTATTGGTCAAAGGTTTAGAGATGTTTGAGAGGTTGTTTTTTAAAGTCCGGTTCAAATGGTTCCCCCAAGTTCAAATCATCCATAAAAATATTTACTCTATTGATAAAAATATGTTTATATATGAGATTATTTCCTTACAGACCGGAGGTGCTTCATGCGTAGAGCTTTGGCGATTTTAATCGCTTTGAGCCTGGTTTTGGCCAGTGTGGCCTTTGCCGCGGATACCGTTCTTATAGGCGCATATTTGCCTATGACAGGACCAGTGGCCGCATATGGTCAGATGGGTTGGAAGGGCGTCCAGGTTGCCAATAAGATGACGCCGGAGGTTTTGGGTAAAAAGATTGAACTCAAGCTTGTGGATACGAAATCGGATAAAGTCGAGGCTGCCAACGCAGTTTCGAGACTAATAGAAAAAGAAAAGGTTGTGGCTATTATAGGAGAAATGATTTCAGGTAACACCATAGCAGGGTCTGATTACGCTGAAAGAGAAAATATTCCCATGGTCTCACCCACAGCAACCAACCCCATAGTAACCCAAAAGAAGAAATTCATATTCAGGGTATGTTTTATTGATCCGGATCAGGGGAAGGTAGCCGCGGTTCTGGCCAAGGATAAACTCAACGCGAAAACCGCGGCTCTTATATACGACATATCCCAGGACTATTGTGTCGGACTTGCGAATTTCTTTAAAAAGGAGTTCACAAAGGGCGGCGGAAAAATCGTTTCAGAGACGAAATTCAAGACCGGTGACAAGGATTTTACACCCCAAGTCAGCAGCATAAAAGCCGCGAAACCTGATATCATCTATGCCCCGATCTATTATACCGAGTGTGCGCTCATAGCCAAACAGGCCCGCCAAGAAGGATTGGATATTCCCATCCTCGCAGGGGACGGCGCCCAGGCCCCTGAGTTGATCGAACTGGGTGGAGAGGCTGTGGATGGAGTTTACCTTACCGCGCACTTCCATAAGGATATGATTGCCAACGATCGTGGTAAAAAATTCCAGAAGCTCTTTGTAAAGGAATCGGACGGTAAAGAATTGAGCGCATTTGAGGCCATGGGCGCTGACGCGTATTTTGTATTGGTGGACGCGATCAAAAGAGCCGGAGAGCCTGATCCCAAGAAAATCAGGGATGCGCTTGCAGCCACAAAGAATTTTGAAGGCGTTTCAGGCAGCATCACCCTTAAGGAAGATGGTAACGCAGTAAAATCAATGGTTATCAATAAGGT
>CAZFJT010000642.1:0-2501 GCA_964519135.1 uncultured Syntrophales bacterium
AAATAAACACTAATCGCAATAATTAAGCTTGCAAAGTTTTTGGAGAGGGGGCTGGGGAGTCCGTACTTGCAAAAAAAGGCGCCCCTGTGTTCTCCCTTACTTCTTAATCTGCTCTTATCTGCCAGAGCGCCAACACATGTAAGGAATAAAAAATACATGTTATTTTTTAAATAAGGATAATTACTGAGATTTAAAAATTATATTATTTTGACAATTAAGCTTATAAAGTTTTTGGAGAGGGGTCTGGGGAGTCCCTTTTTACAAAAAGGGTCTCCCCAGTATTCTTCTTCTCTTCTCTTCTCTTCTTCTCCTCCCTTCACTCTTCACTTCACGAGCATCCTGTGGTAGCGCCGCAGTTGAGGCATTCGTAGCATGAGCCGCTTCTGATCATTATCGCGCCGCAGTCCGGGCAGGCTGGGGCGTCTGATTGTGCGTTGAAAGCGTGATCAGGGGAGGTTGGGGTTCTTGATGGGTCTGATATGGGTATGTCTACCGGGTCTTGGTCCCTTTGGTCTTTGGTGTATGTGGGCAGGAGTCCGGCGGCCTGTTGTTGGGTTTTGTTTAGGAAGGTGGTTCCCAGGTATCTGAAGATGTAATCTGTCAGGGATTTTGCAATTGGAATGTTTGGGTTGGATGTGAACCCGGATGGCTCGTATCGAACGTGGCTGAATTTGTTTACAAGGGCTTCCAGGGGCACACGGTATTGCAAGGCGATAGATGTTAGTGTGGCTATTGTGTCCATTAGCCCTGAGATCGTGCTGCCTTCTTTGTTCATTCTAATGAAGATCTCGCCCACTGTTCCGTCTTCATATAGGCCGGTGTGTATATATCCTTTCTGTCCGGCTATTTCGAATTTGTGCCGGACACTACGCGTGTCGACCGGGAGCCTTCTGCGTGTTGGCGCGGCGGCAATATTGTCTGACGTGGGGCTTTGTTCTGAAATTTTGCTGGAATCCTGTCCAAGTGGTTGGACCAACTTGCACCCATCCCTATATACTGTTATGGATTTCAGACCTAGTCGCCACGCGCGAATGAAGATATTCTCTATGTCTTCAACTGTTGCGTCTGAGTGCAGATTCACGGTCTTTGATATTGCCCCTGATATGAATGGTTGGACTGAGGCCATCATTTTGAGATGTCCTTCAGGAGATATGGATCTTGTTCCTGCAATGGGCCTGAAAGCGCAATCAAAAATGGGTAAGTGTTCCTGGAGAAGGCCCTGGGCGCTCTCAATTGATCCGTGATCCTCCAGGTGGGCCAGGATAGAGTCAATGGCGTCCTGTTCATATCCAAGATTCATAAGGGCCTTGACTATTGTTTTATTAACTATTCTTAGCCTGCCGCCCCCTGATAATTGCTTTTGCTTGACAAGGGCCATCTCTGGCTCTATGCCTGTGGTGTCACAATCCATCATGAACGCCACAGTGCCTGTGGGCGCGATAACCGAAACCTGGCAATTGCGAAGTCCGAATCCCCTGGCTCTGGTTCTGGCCTGGCGCCAGATTTCTTTTGTTTCTTCATATATGGATTGTGGGCTCTTGGATGTGTCTATTTTATCGAGCTCATGGATATGCTGATCAATCACCTTGAGCATATGATCACGGTTCAGTTCAAAGTCTTCAAATGGTCCTTTCAAAGAGGCCAGTAATGCAGACTGGAGGTACGCCTGCCCAGTCATAAGGGCTGTTATGGTTGAGGCCCAGGCCCTGGCTCTATCCGAGTCGTAAGGCAGGCCCATGGACATTAACGCCCCTCCAAGGTCTGCGAAACCGAGCCCAAGGGCCCTTAGTTTCTTGGCGTTTGCGGTGATCTCATCATTGGGGTACGAAGATTTCTCAACGAGTATTTCCTGGGCTGTTATCATAATATTGATAGCGCTTCTGAATTTCGTGGTATTGAAACTGCTATCCTCTAAAAACGCGGTTAGTTTCAAGGAGGCAAGATTACATGCTGAATCATCCACATGCATGTATTCTGAGCAAGGGTTGGAGGCGTTGATAGGACCTGTTTCAGGACATGTGTGCCAATTGTTAATGGTAGTGTGGAATTGGAGTCCCGGGTCTCCACACGCGTGCGCGGCCGCGGCTATTTGCCTCATAAGGCTCTTGGCCTGATAAGTCTCAGCCACATCACGGGTAAGGACCAGCCTTGTGCTCCATTCCAGGTCCTCCTCAACAGCGTTCATGAATTCGTCTGTAACACGAACCGAATGATTGGAGTTCTGGAAAGCGACCGTGTTGTAGGCCGCGCCTTCGAACTCCGAACCAAAGCCCGCGAGGATTAGGGCTTTTACCTTTTCTTCTTCAATGGCCTTTGCGTTTATGAATAGTTCAATATCAGGGTGATCAATGTTAAGGATCACCATCTTTGCCGCTCGCCTGGTTTTACCTCCGGACTTGATCACCCCTGCGGAAGCGTCCGCGGCCTTCATGAAAGAGATCGGGCCTGAGGCTGTTCCACCTCCTGATAACGGTTCGCGGGCCGATCTTAGGCCGGACAGG